>DASUHI010000159.1:0-5945 GCA_036273575.1 Streptosporangiaceae bacterium
TGAACAAGCTGGCGGGCCACCAGCGCGCGCTGGTCGACTCGGTGGCCGGCACCACCAGGGACCCGGTGGACGAACTGATCGAGCTCGGCGGCATCACCTGGCGGTTCGTCGACACGGCAGGGATCAGGCGGCGGGCAAGCCACGTGCAGGGCGCGGACTATTTCGCGGCGCTGCGGACAGAACGGGCGCTGGACCGGGCCGAAGTGGCGGTCGTGCTCATCGACGCGAGCGAGCCGCTCGCCGAGCAGGACCTGCGGATCATCTCGATGGTGATCGAGGCTGGCCGCGCGCTGGTGATCGCGTACAACAAGTGGGACCTCGTCGACGAGGACCGCAGACATCTGCTCGACCGGGAGATCGACAGGCAGCTCTACACGGCCCGCTGGGCGCCCAGGGTCAATGTCTCAGCGGCGACAGGGTGGCACGTCGACCGGCTGGTGCCCGCGCTGGAGAGCGCGCTGGCGGGCTGGGAGACGCGCGTGCCCACCGGCCGGCTGAACGCGTGGCTGTCGGCGCTCGTCGCCGCGAGCCCGCCGCCGGTGCGTGGCGGCAAGCAGCCGAAGATCATGTTCGCGACGCAGGCCGGGATCCAGCCGCCGCACTTCGTGCTGTTCACGTCCGGCTTCCTGCAGGCCGGGTACCGGCGGTTCGTCGAGCGCAGGCTGCGCGAGGAGTTCGGGTTCCAGGGCACGCCCGTGCACCTGTCGATGCGGCTGCGGGAGAAGCGCTCAGCGGCGGCCCGCGGCGCGAAGCGACGCTGATCCCAGCCGGCCAGCGACCGTGACTGAACGTCGCATCCAACGCGCATTCAGCCGGCCAGTGCCCCATTGAGCCGGCGGCTCATGCTCATGCGGAACCACACGGCCGTGCGTTCGTCCTTGACGGCATGTCCCCAGTCGTCCGAAAGGGTCGCCACCAGCAGCAAGCCGTTTCCGTTCTCAGCGCCGGGGCTGCTGGCTGGTTCCGGCACGGTGGCGTCAGAGCCCGCGTCGATGACGGAGACCATGAAGTCGGCCGCCTTGGCCGCCACGACCAGCTCGACCGTTCCTCCAGGCAACCCGGACCTGGTGTGCCTGATGGCGTTTGTCATCAGCTCGGAGGTCAGCAGCACGGCGGTTTCGGCATGCGGGTGCGCGTCGCCGAGCATCCTCGCGACGAAGTGCCTGGCCTCGCGAACGCGCTCGGGCCTGCCCGGCAACGTGATCCTGCCGAGTATGACCCAGTAGACCAGTAAAGGCGGGTCAGCGATGCCTGCGCTGTCCCTGGCCGTTTCCGCGGGCATGGTCACTCCTTCCGGCGATCGTTCTCGCCGCTTCAGGTCTATCCTGTAATGGGAGTGCAGAAGACACAAGTGCATCGAGCAGATCGGTGTGGCGCGATTGCATATGGGAACCCACGGCCGGAAGCTGTATGGTGGGCTGAGCTCCCCGGAGATCAGCCGATTCCCGAGTTCGATCGTCAAGGCAGGAGGCGACGCTCCGTGTTGGTAGGACCGACCATTCGGCGGCGCAGGCTCGGCAGCGATTTAAGGCGACTGCGCGAGCAGCGGTCGCTGCGGCTGGAGGAAGTCGCCGCTGAGCTGGGCGTGGCGCCCTCGACGCTGTCACGGATCGAGACTGGCAAGGCCCCGACCAGGACCAGCTACCTCGCACTCATGCTCGACCTGTACGGCGTTCACGACGCCGCCCAGCGAAGGACGCTCATGGACCTCGCTCGCGAGGGCCAGCGCAGGGGCTGGTGGGTCGGATCAGAGGATCTGCTGCCGCCTGGGACCGGCACGTATCTCGGCCTGGAGGCCGAGGCGTCAGAGCTGCGTGCCTTCCAGTCGGAGGTCGTGCACGCCCTGCTGTGGACCAGGGATTACGCACGGGCCGTGATCTCGGCGCGGCAGCCCGGGCTGCCTGCCGACCAGACGGAACGGCTTGTGAGAGTTGGCATGCGCCGTCAGGAGGTTCTGCTCGGCAGTGACCCGATGCGGCTGAGGCTTATCCTGGACGAGTCCGTGCTGAGCCGCGCCGTGGCCGCCCCTGGCGTGATGCGCACACAGCTGGAGCATCTCATCGATGCGAGCCGCGCCCCGCACGTGACGATCCAGGTGCTGCGGCTGCGATGCCCGCAGCGCCGGCTCCCGGCAGGCTCGTTCGGCATCCTGAGGTTCGCCGAGCCCGACGACGCCGACGTGGCCAGCTCGACGGGGATCCGCGGCCAGGTGCTGCTCGAGCAGCGCGCGAGTGAGGTGCGCGAGGTGCGGCAGATGTTCGACGCGCTCAGTGAGTCGGCGCTCGGCCCGCAGGATTCTGCCGAGCTGATCGGCGCCGCGATCAGCAGGCTCGACGCCGCTAACCGAGCCCCGCCAGCGCGTCCGAGATGATCGCCTTCGACCGCCGCGCCGACGTGCTGGTGCTGATCAGCGCGTCCATCGTCGCGGCGTAACGAGCTACCTCGGCCGGCTTGTCCAGGTAGCTCGCGCTGGTCAGCTGCTCGGAATAGACGGCGTCTGGAAGATCCTGGCCCGCGAAGCGCAGGATCGTGAAACCAGCGGGACTGAGCGGCGCGCCCGAGGTGAACGGCCTGATCCTGACCGTGACGCCTGGCCAGCCGGCGGCGTCCCGCAGGTGCTCGAGCTGGGCGGAGAACGCGGTCGTGCCGCCGGCCGGACGGTAAAGCACTGCCTCGTCGATCACCGCGGTCAGCCGCCAGCCGCCTGCCGCGAAACGCTCGATCCGCGTGCCCTGGATGTCGATGAGGGCGCTGGCCTCCTCCGCGCCGAAGCCAGCGTGCTCGAGGAGGCTGGCCGTGTACTCGGCGGTCTGCAGGAGGCCCGGGACGAAATGCGTGTCATAGCTCTGCACGGACTCGGCGGCTTCCTCGACTCCAAGGTAGGACTGGAACCACGTCGGCAGGATGGCCGCGCGCCGACGCCACCACGGCTGGCCGAGCGCCTCACTGGCCAGCATAAGCAGCGGTTCCCGGTCGGCAAGATCAGTCACGCCGTACAGGGTGAGGAGGTCGCTCACGTCGATCTCCCGCGCCGCGTGGCGGCCGAGCTCGATCCTGCTGATCTTGGAATCGGAGCCCCTGATCGCCTCGGCCGCCTGCTGGGCGGTGATGCCGCGCGCCTCACGCAGGCGGCGGAGCGTCGCCCCGAGCCTGATCCGCAGGACCACAGGTCCAGGCGTCTGGGACTCTGGCATGGTGCGGCACAGAATATCGCGCCGCCGCGCCGCCATCGGGACGGTTCGGCCACCTCGGTACGATCTGATCGGCGATCACCACCGGCAAGAGTGAAGGCAGGACCATGCGCTACAGGCCGCTCGGCAACTCGGGTCTCGTTGTGTCGGTCGTAGGGCTCGGCTGCAACAACTTCGGCGGCAGGCTTGACCTGGCCGGCACCAGGGCGGTCATCGACGCGGCGATCGACCGCGGCATCACGCTCTTTGACACCGCCGACACCTACGGCGGCGGTGGGCGCTCAGAGGAGCTGATCGGCGAGGTGCTGTCCGGCCGGCGGGATCAGGTTGTGCTGGCGACCAAGTTCGGCCACCAGGGCGCCGATATGGGGTATGGGCCGGCCGCGGGCGCGAAGGGCGGCCGGGCCTACATCAGGCGCGCGGTCGAAGAGTCGCTGCGCAGGCTGCGGACAGACCACATCGACCTGTACCAGATCCACACGCCGGATCCGAACACGCCGGTCGCCGAGACGCTCGAGGCGCTGGACGAACTGGTCACCGAGGGCAAGGTGCGCTACCTGGGTCACTCGAACTTCACCGGCTGGCAGATCGCCGAGGCCGCGTGCCTGGCTGACAAGCACGGCCGTGTTCCCTTCGTGTCGGCGCAGAACCACTGGTCTCTGCTCGAGCGCGCCGTCGAGGCCGAGGTCGTCCCCGCGGCACGCCATTTCGGCCTCGGCGTGCTGCCCTATTTCCCGCTCGCGAACGGCCTGCTGACCGGCAAGATCAGGCGCGGTCAGCCGGCCAGGGAGGGCACAAGGCTGGCGGGCCGGGACGGTTATGTCACCGATGCCAAGCTCGACATCGTCGAGGGGCTCGCGGGCTGGGCCGACGCGCACGGCGTCTCGCTGCTGACGGTCGCGATCTCCTGCCTGGCGGCGCAGCCGGGCTGCGCCAGTGTGATCGCGGGCGCAATGTCACCCGAGCAGGTCAAGGCCAACGCAGACACGGCGGACTGGACCCCGTCAGCCGAGGAGCTGGCAGAGGTCGACGCGATCACGCTCGGCCTGACCGCCTGAGTTCGCCTCCGGGGCTACGGGGTGAGGCGATGCAGGTCCCGCGGGAACAGCGTGACCTCGCGGACGTTGGCCGCGCCCGTCAGCCGTGCCGTCCAGCGCTCCAGCCCGATCGCGAACCCGCCGTGCGGTGGCATGCCGTGGCTGAACACCTGCAGGTATCCCGCGTACGGCTCGGGCTCCTCGCCGCGAGCCGCGAGCGCGGTCAGGTAGTCGCTGTGGTTGTGCAGCCGCTGCCCACCGGTGACGAGTTCCATGCCGCGGAAGATCAAGTCGAAGCTCCGTGAGAAGTCGGGCCGGTCCGGGTCAGGATGGGTGTAGAACGGCCGCTTGACCATCGGGTACCCGGTGACGAAGAGGAACTCGGTGCCGTGCTCGCGCAGCACCCACTCTCCTAGCCAGCGTTCGTCGGCCGGGGAGAGATCTGGTTCGCCGCGCGGGTCCCACCCCGCCTGCGCGGCGATAAGCCGCTGGGCGTCGGCGAAGTGCAGCTCGGGGATCTGCTCCGGCACCTCGGGCAGCTTGATCTGCAGGCGTTCGACGGCCGGACGTGCCCGCGCGCGAACGGCCGCCACCATGCCGGCGAACACGTCACGAAGTACCGCCATGACGTCGCGGTGGTCGTCGATGAACCCAAACTCGGCGTCCAGGCTCAGGTACTCAGCCAGGTGCCTGGCAGTGTCGTGCGGCTCAGCGCGGAAGACAGGCCCTGTCTCGTAGACGCGCTCGAAGACGCCCACCATGGCCTGCTTGTAGAACTGCGGCGACTGCGCGAGGAAGGCCGGCTGCCCGAAGTAGTCGATCGAGAAGACGTTGGCGCCAGACTCGGTGGCCGCCCGCACGATCTTCGGAGTCTGGATCTCGGTGAAGCCGTTCGCGTCGAGCGTCGCGCGGAACCCCGCGACGCTCGCGGCCGAGATCTCGAAACCGGCCCGCAGCAGCGGATGACGCAGCGTCGTCGGCGCGTGGTCGAGCACCGTCGGCAGCCCAGCCGTGACCGCGGGACGATACAGGTCGAAGGGCGGGGGTTCGGCAGGATCGCTCAGCGTCGTCAGGACCGGCTCGGTCACCTCGGCGCCGCCAGGTGCCTGGGAGTTGGCCGTGACCAGGCCGGTGACGGCTAGCACGGTCTCCTCCGGCAGGTCGGCGACGCGCGCCGCGGCTGCTTGGCCAGGGGGCAGCACGACCTGAACCAGCCCGGTCCTGTCCCTGACGATGACGAAGATGACCGACTTGAGCAACCGCTTGCGGTGCAGCCAGCCAGCCACCGTCACCTGCTGGCCAGCGTGCGCGGGCAGCTCGCTCGCCATTATCCGGCGCGGTGCCGCCGCTGAGGGTGCGCCGCCTTCCGGCACGATCTGTGTCATCATGCACTCCCTGGCTCGGCGTCCCTTGGGAGTGCGGGCGAGAAGGGGACTCGCTGTGCCACCACACTTCACGGCGTCCGATCCGGCCGCCGCCTCGTTTGCCCGTGACGTGGGCCAGCCGGCGGGGCATGGGGCGCACCGCTGGCGACGGCGGCCGTTCCTCCCCGCACTCAAGAGTGTCTTCACGTCCGGCCGCGAGGCCGCCTTCCCAGCTTCCGGCGGCTCTCTGCGCTCGCGATTACCGGCGTTACTCGTCTCCGTCAGCGCGTTGCCAGCAGTCTACCGGCGGTCTGCCGAAGGCCGTTGCTGCGCTATGATCTGTGGGTCCGACA
>DASUHI010000160.1:0-12216 GCA_036273575.1 Streptosporangiaceae bacterium
CGCCGTCGGCTACCTCGAGCCGCACCTGGAGCGCTCAGGCGAGGCCGGCAAGGGGAAGATCGTCCTGGCAACGGTCAAAGGCGACGTGCATGACATCGGCAAGAATCTCGTCGACATCATCGTCAGCAATAACGGATACGACGTCGTGAACCTCGGCATCAAGCAGCCGATCTCGGCGATCGTGCAGGCTGCGACCGACCATGACGCTGACGTGATCGGCATGTCGGGGCTGCTGGTCAAGTCGACCGTCGTGATGCGGGACAACCTGGCCGAGCTCAACTCCCGCGGCCTGTCCGGGCGATGGCCCGTGCTGCTCGGCGGCGCGGCCCTGACCAGGTCCTACGTTGAGCAGGACCTAGCGAGCCTGTTCGACGGCGAGGTCAGGTACGCGCGCGACGCGTTCGAGGGCCTGCGGCTGATGGACGCCATGATGGCCGTCAAGCGCGGCGATCCGGGCGCCACCTTGCCCGCGCTGCGCGAGCGCAGGGTGCGGCTGACCGCGATCAGCAAGGACAACGCTGGCGACCGCGAGGAGCCAGGCGGCCCAGTGGCGCGTTCTGACGTCAGCGCGAGCGAACCGGTGCCGCAGGCGCCGTTCTTCGGTACCCGGGTTGTCAAGGGCATACCGCTGACCGACTATGCGAGCTACCTCGACGAGCGCGCTCTGTTCCTCGGCCAATGGGGTTTGAAGCCGACGAAGGGCGGCTCCGGCCCGTCCGGTGCCGAGCTGGCCGACACCGAGGGCAGGCCGCGGCTGCGGATGTGGCTGGAGCGGGCGCAGACGGAAGGGCTCCTGCAGGCCGCGGTCGTGCACGGGTACTTCCCTTGCGTCAGCGAGGGCGACGACCTGGTCGTGCTCGACGAGGCCGGCGGCGAGCGGGAGCGGTTCACGTTCCCGAGGCAGCGCAGGGACCGCAGGCTCTGCCTGGCCGACTTCTTCAGGCCGCGCTCCTGCGGCGAGACCGACGTGGTGGCGTTCCAGCTGGTCACGATCGGGCCGCGGATCAGCGAGGCCACCGCCGAACTGTTCGGTAAGCACGCCTACCGTGACTACCTCGAGCTGCACGGGCTGTCCGTCCAGCTCGCCGAGGCGCTGGCCGAGTACTGGCACGCAAGGACCAGGGCCGCGCTCGGCGTGAGCGGCGCAGACCCTGATGACATCGACGGCATCCTGCGCGTCGGCTACCAGGGTTGCCGGTACTCCTTCGGCTATCCGGCCTGCCCGGACCTGGAGGACCGCGCGAAGGTGATGCGGCTGCTCGAGCCGGAGCGGATCGGCGTCACGCTGTCGGAGGAGTTCCAGCTTGCGCCCGAGCAGTCCACCGACGCGCTGATCGCCCATCACCGCGAGGCGAAGTACTTCAGCACCTGATGAGCGCCAACAACGACCTGCTGGCTGTGCTGTTCGACATGGACGGGCTGCTGGTCGACACCGAGCCGTTCTGGTTCGAGGTCGAGCACGCGGTGATGGCGAAACTGGGCGGGGAATGGACGCCGGCCGACCAGCGTGCGCTGGTCGGAGGCTCGCTGCACCGCAGCGTCGGGTACCTCCTCAGCCGCGCCGGTCCCGGTGCCACCGCGAGTCATGACGACGTGGCCGGCTGGCTGCTCGGCGGTATGGCGGCCCTGCTCGCCGAGCGCGAGGCCGCGCTGATGCCTGGCGCGCTCGACCTGCTCACCGACGTCGAGCGGGCCGGGATCCCGCGGATCCTGGTGACCTCGTCGGAACCGGTGATCATGAATGCGGTGCTGACGAGCCTGGCCAGGCACGGCGTCGAGTTCACCGGCACCGTGTGCGGCGCTGACGTGTCCCAGCCCAAGCCGCACCCTGAGCCCTACCAGGTCGCCGCCGCATTGATCGGCGCCGACCCGCGGTTCTGCGTGGCGCTCGAGGACTCACCGAACGGCGTCGGCTCCGCGCTGGCCGCGGGCTGCATCACCGTCGCCGTGCCGGGAATCGCGGCGGTCGAGCCCAGGCCTGGCCTGACCATCGCCGAGTCGCTGGCCGACGTCGACATTGCGCTCCTGCGGAACCTCGCCGCCCGTGCGGCCGTCGCGCCTGTGCCACACAGCTGAGGGCCGGGCTGACCGGGCCCCGGCCAGACGTGGCCGTCCCAGCGGTCGGCCGCAGCAGCGTCGTCAGCATGCGCAGCGTGGTCGTCTTGCCCGCGCCGTTGGCAGCTGGATATCCCGCGTGGCCGGCCTGGCCGCCCGAGCAGGCCGGTCCACGCGAGCTGTCGTCATCCTACGTACTATCGCGAATCGAAATCAAGTAATATCTCGTGCTTGCTACGGCTCGAAGTCTTTCTCCCTGGCCAGGGAGGCAACGCCCAGCGGATGGCTGGCCTGCACCGCACCGCCGTCCAGCACGGCGTTACCATCCGGAGCGGCGTGACCCTCGCGCACGGCGTCACCGTTCTGGCTAGCCCCAGCCGCCGCCGAGGAAGCGACGGCGCTTGTGTCAGGCAGCGGCGGAGGGGTGCCGCCGAACGCAGGGCACAGCGACTGATGCGCGCACCAGTCGCAGAGCTTGCCGGGGCGTGGCCGCCAGTCGCCTGCCTTCATGGCGCGCTCGATAGCACGCCAGAGCGCCTCGATCTTCCGTTCAGTGGCGAGCAGGTCGGCCTCGTCGGGCGCGTACCTGACGATCTCGCCGTTGCCGAGGTAGATCATCTGCAGCAGCCGCGGGACCACGGCCCTGGTGCGCCAGAGCACGAGCGCGTAGAACCGCATCTGGAACAGCGCCCTGGCCTCGAAGTCGGCCCGCGGCGCCGTTCCTGTCTTGTAGTCCACGATCCTGATCTCGCCCGCCGCCGACACGTCCAGCCGGTCTATGTAGCCGCGCAAGCGCAGGCCAGACTCGAGGACGGCCTCGACCAGCATTTCCCTGTTCGCCGGCTCGAGCCTGGTCGGGTCCTCGAGCGTGAAGTACCTGCCGATCATCTCCCTGGCCTGGCCGAGCCAGGACGCGTGCTGGTCTTCGTCGGCGAACAGGGCGGCGAGCTCGGGCTCGGCCGCCACCAGCCGCTCCCACTCCGGCACGACGAGCCGCTCGGCCGTCTCCTGGCTCCTCACCGCCGCTGGCTCGTCGAACAGCCGCTCCAGGACCGCGTGGACCAGGGTGCCGCGCGCCATGGCCGGGCTCGGAGCCTCGGGCAGCCTGTCGATCACGCGGAACCGGTACAGCAGCGGGCAGGTCAGGAAGTCAGCCGCGCGCGACGGCGACAGTGACCAGGTCCAGCCCCGCTGTGCTGCCTCAATTTGGGCTGCCTCAACTTGGGCTGCCCCAATTTGGGCGGTCTCCGCGTCCTGCTCTGCCGCCGCGGACTCCGCCTGGGCAGGAACGGTCGCGACGGCTACCGCCGACCCGGCCGCCACTACGCCCCGCGGGCTCGTCTGTTCCACACTTGGTAGCGTAGGACAGAGCTCCGACAGTTCGCCGTCAACCGGGCCGGCGCAGATCCGCCGATCGCCGGAGAAGCATCATGGCGCCAGAGCACGTAGCATCGTGTCGTGGCCACCAGCACGCCGGACCGCGACACCGCGAAGTCCGGGCAGGAGGCACCCGGCAGGCCGCCGAGGCGCGATCCTAAGCTCGGGCTGGTTGTCGCGCGGCCGTTCGGCATCCCCGTCTACATCTCGCCCTACTGGCTCATTTTCGCCGTGGTGCTGGTGGTGATGTACGCCAACAGCGCCGAGGCGAACCTCGCCAGCACGCAGAGCCGCTACCTCGTCGCGGCGGCGTTCGTCGTGCTGCTCTACGTGTCGGTGCTCGTGCACGAGCTGGCCCACTGCGTGGTGGCGCGCGGGTTCGGGCTGCCGGTACGCCGCGTGCTGCTCTACCCGCTCGGCGGCTACTCCGAGATCGAGCAGGAACCTGGCTCGCCCGGCCGCGAGGCGCTGATCTCGGCGGCCGGCCCGCTAATCTCGCTCGCGATCGCGGGAGCAGGCTACCTCGTCGCCACGGCCGTCCCGCACGGCCTGACCCACCAGCTCGTCGCGCAGCTGTTCTTCGCCAACCTCGTCGTCGGCATCTTCAACCTGCTGCCAGGTCTGCCCCTTGACGGCGGCCGGATCTTCCGCGCTGGCGTGTGGAAGGTCACGGGACGACAGGTCACCGCCACGATGGCCGCCGCGTGGGCCGGGCGCGTGCTCGCGCTGGTGCTGGTCGGGCTCGCGCTGTTCGGCCAGCGCGAATCGGGCTCGTTCATCAGCTTGTACTGGCTGTGGCTGCTCATCATCGCCGGCTTCATCTGGATCCAGTCCACCCAGGCGATCAGGGCCGCCAAGATCAGGGAGCGGCTTCCGCTCGTCAGCGCGCGGTCGCTGGCCAGGAAGGCGATTCCGGTCGCGGCCAGCGTGCCGCTGTCCGAGGCCGTCAGACGCGCCCAGGAGGCCGGCGTGCGGGCTCTCGTGGTCGTCGACCACGAGAACACCCCGACGGCGCTGGTCAGTGAGGCGGCCGTGCTGGCCACGCCAGAGGAACGCCGGCCGTGGATCGAGGTCGGCTCGCTCGCCAGGACGCTCAGCCCCGAGATGGTGCTGTCGGCGAACCTCGCTGGCATGGACCTGCTCAAGGCCGTGCAGCAGGAGCCCACCAGCGAATACCTGCTAATCGAGCCGTCCGGGCAGGTGTTCGGCGTGCTGGCCGCCGCGGACCTCGACATGGCGTTCGCCGGGGTATAACGCGCTAGCCTGAACCGGGTGATCATCAAGCGCCGCGGGCCTTTCTCGCCTGGAGACCAGGTCCAGCTGACCGATGAGAAGGGCCGGAGCCACCGGCTGATCCTCGCACCTGGCAAGGCATTTCACACCCACCGGGGCTCGATCGCTCACGACGACCTGATCGGCGCCGCCGAGGGCAGCGTGGTGCGCGCGTCGGGCGGCATGCCCTACATCGCGCTGCGGCCGCTGCTCGCCGACTACACCGTGTCCATGTCACGCGGCGCGACCGTCGTCTACCCGAAGGACGCGACGCAGATCGTCGGCCTCGCCGACATCTTTCCTGGCGCCCGCGTGCTGGAGGCTGGCGCGGGGTCGGGTGCGCTGTCCTGCTGGCTGCTGCGTGCCATCGGGGAGGAAGGCCAGCTGGTCTCCTACGAGCGCAGGGCGGACTTCGCCGCGGTCGCGCAGGCCAACGTCGAAGGCTACTTCGGCGGCCCGCACAAGGCGTGGCGCCTGGTCATCGCCGGCCTGCCCCGTGACGACGCGAGTGCCGGCGGGCCGACCGCGAGCGACGACCCGGCCAGCGCCGAAGCCACCTCCGCCCATCCACCGGAAGCGGCCTGGTACGACCGGATCGTGCTCGACTTGCTGGCGCCGTGGGAGCACGTCGCCGGCGCGGCTGACTGGCTCGTTCCGGGCGGGCTGATCGCCTGCTACGTGGCCACGACGACGCAGCTGTCGCGGGCCGTCGAGGCGCTGCGCGGCCACGGCGGCTTCACCGAGCCGGCGGCCTGGGAGTCGATGCAACGGGGGTGGCACGTCGACGGCCTCGCGGTCAGGCCTGAGCACCGGATGATCGGGCACACCGGGTTCCTGCTGACCGCCCGCAGGCTCGCGCCTGGCGTCACCGCGCCGCCGCGGCGCCGCCGACCTGCGAAGGGCGCCCATCCTGAGGCAGCAGGTCCCGGGATCACAGGAGACAACCCTGACGGATAAACCACGTATAACGGAAAGCGAGCGCGTGAGCACGCGCACGGGCTGGACTAGCCGGTCGCCGATGAGTAACGATGCGACCGCGAGACCGGATCGTATCGGCAGAAAAGACGGCGCAGGAGGCCGGCGCGAGGTTACGGAATGACCGCGCGTAGGTAGGGTCTAGGTAAGTCCGCTCTCAGGAGGGGGTGAGGGGCATGGCCGCTCGTGACGACAGCGCTCGCGCCGCACGCCATGAAGACGAGGTCAGGATCAAGGTGCTGACCGACCAGGTCTCTTTCCTCGAAGAGGAGATCGCGGCGCTCCGCGGCAAGATCGCGGACTCGCCCCGTTCCTCCCGGCTGATCGAAGAGAGGCTGGCTCAGACCGAGGCGGCGCTGGCGGGCCTGACGAGCCAGAACGAGCGGCTCACGGGCACCCTGCGCGAGGCCAGGGACCAGATCATCGCGCTGAAGGAAGAAGTGGACAGGCTCGCCCAGCCGCCGTCCGGTTTCGGGGTCTTCCTGCAGGCCAATGCCGATGGCACGGCCGACGTGTTCACCGGCGGCAGAAAGATGCGGGTCTCGGTGAGCCCGGGCATCGAGCTCGACGAGCTGCGGCCGGGCCAAGAGCTGGTGCTGAACGAGGCGCTGAACGTCGTGATCGCGCTCGGCTACGAGACGGTCGGCGAAGTGGTCATGCTGAAGGAGCTGCTGGAGGGCGGCGACCGAGCGCTGGTGATCTCGCACGCCGACGAGGAGCGGATCGTCCGGCTGGCCGAGCCGCTGCTGGCCGGAACGCTGCGCGCCGGCGACTCGCTGCTGCTCGAGCCCAGGTCGGGATACGTCTACGAGCGAATCCCGAAGGCTGAGGTCGAGGAGCTCATCCTCGAAGAAGTTCCGGACATCACCTATGAGCTGATCGGTGGCCTCAGCTCGCAGATCGAGCAGATCAGGGACGCTATCGAGCTGCCCTACCTGCACGCCGACCTGTTCAAGGAGCACCAGCTGCGCGCTCCCAAGGGGGTCCTGCTTTACGGCCCGCCAGGATGCGGCAAGACTCTGATCGCCAAGGCAGTCGCCAACTCGCTCGCCAAGCAGGTCGCGCGGAAGACGGCGGAGCTCGCCAGGCAAACGGGCGATGATCCCAAGAGCGGCAAGGCGGTCAAGGAGGGCAAGAGCTTCTTCCTCAACATCAAAGGCCCTGAGCTGCTTAACAAATACGTGGGGGAGACTGAGCGGCACATCAGGCTGGTGTTCCAGCGGGCCAGGGAAAAGGCCAGCGAGGGCATGCCCGTCATCGTTTTCTTCGACGAGATGGACTCGATCTTCAGGACCAGGGGCTCTGGCGTGTCCAGCGACGTCGAGAACACGATCGTGCCGCAACTGCTCAGCGAGATCGACGGCGTGGAGGGCCTGGAGAACGTCATCGTCATCGGCGCATCCAACAGGGAAGACATGATCGACCCTGCGATCCTGCGGCCAGGGCGCCTGGACGTGAAGATCAAGATCGAGCGCCCGGACGCGGAGGCCGCGAGGGACATCTTCTCCAAGTACGTCGTCGCCGGCCTGCCGCTGCACCCGGACGACGTCGCCGAGCACGGTGGTTCCGCCGACGCGACGGTCGACGAGATGATCCAGCGGGTCGTCGAGCGGATGTACAGCGAGACCCAGGAGAACAGGTTCCTGGAGGTCACCTACGCCAACGGCGACAAGGAAGTGCTCTACTTCAAGGACTTCAACTCCGGCGCGATGATCCAGAACATCGTCGACCGCGCAAAGAAAATGGCGATCAAGGAATTCCTCGAGACGGGCAGGAAGGGCCTGCGCGTGGCGCACCTGCTCACCGCCTGCGTGGACGAGTTCAGCGAGAACGAGGACCTGCCCAACACCACCAACCCGGACGACTGGGCCAGGATCTCGGGCAAGAAGGGCGAGCGGATCGTCTACATCAGGACCCTCGTCTCAGGCAAGAGCGGGAATGAGTCTGGCCGGTCGATCGACACCGTGGCCAACACCGGTCAGTACCTGTGACGGCGGCGCCCCAGACAAGTCCCTGCGGCGCGACACGGGCCGGCGCACGCGTGCGTGCCCTGCGGTCCGCTTGCCGCCCGGCACTACGCTGTGAGCCATGAGCGTCCGCCGTGTGATGGGCATCGAGACCGAGTACGGGATTTCCGTGCCCGGTCAGCCCGGCGCGAACGCGATGGTGACCTCCTCGCAGGTTGTGAACGCGTACCACTCGGCCACGGCGGCCAGAGCCAGGCGGACCCGCTGGGACTTCGAGGAAGAGAACCCGCTGCGCGACGCGCGGGGCTTTGACCTGTCAAGGGACACCGCCGACGCGAGCCAGCTCACTGACGAGGACCTCGGACTGGCGAACGTCATCCTGACCAACGGCGCCAGGCTGTACGTCGACCACGCGCACCCGGAGTACTCGGGCCCTGAGTGCACCGACCCGCTGTCCGCCACGCTGTGGGACAAGGCGGGCGAGCGCGTGATGGAAGAGGCCGCCGCGCAGGCCAGCGCCATCCCGGGAACCGCGCCGATCCAGCTCTACAAGAACAACACGGACAACAAGGGCGCGTCCTACGGCTGCCACGAGAACTACCTGATGAGCCGCGCGACGCCGTTCGCCGAGATCGTCAGGTACCTGACGCCGTTCTTCGTCACCAGGCAGGTCATCTGCGGGTCTGGCCGGGTCGGCCGCGGCGCCGACGGCCGCGAGGACGGCTTCCAGATCAGCCAGCGCGCGGACTTCTTCGAGGTCGAGGTCGGCCTGGAGACGACACTGAAGCGGCCGATCATTAACACCAGGGACGAGCCGCACGCGGACCCTGAGAAGTACCGCAGGCTGCACGTGATCATCGGCGACGCCAACATGTGCGAGCTGTCGACGTACCTGAAGCTCGGAACGACCGCGCTGGTGCTGGCGATGATCGAGGACCGGTTCCTGGCGGCCGACATGAGCATCGACGGCGCCGTCGCCGAGCTGCGCGCCGTTTCGCACGACCCGACCTGCCGGCACCTGGTCCAACTGCGTGACGGCCGGAAGCTCACGGCCATCCAGATCCAGATGGAGTACATGGAGCTCGCGCGCAAGTACACCCAGGAGCGGTTCGCAGGCGACGTCGACGACCTCACCGCCGACGTTCTCGACCGCTGGGAGTCGGCGTTGCTCACGCTGGCCGACGACCCGATGCGCCTGGCAGGCAAGCTCGACTGGGTGACCAAGCTGCAGCTGATGGACGGGTACAGGACCAGGGACGGGATCGGCTGGAACCACCCGCGACTGCAGCTCGTCGACCTGCAGTACCCCGATGTGCGGCGCGACCGCGGGCTGTACAACAAGCTGGTGGCCGCCGGCCGGATCGAACGCCTGCTCGACGAGCGGGACGTCCGCGACGCGGTCACGAACCCGCCGGAGGACACCAGGGCGTACTTCCGCGGCCGCTGCTTGCAGCAGTACCCGGACTCGGTGGCTGCGGCGTCCTGGGATTCCGTCATCTTCGACATTCCGGGCAGAGAGTCGCTGCAGCGCGTGCCGACACTCGAACCGCTGCGCGGCACCAAGGCGCACGTCGGCGACCTACTTGACCGCTGCGCGACAGCGGCCGAGCTGGTGACGGCCCTTACCGGCAAGTGAGCCCGGCCGTCCGCGGCCGCGCGGCGCGGGCCGATGCCGATCGCAGCAACGCGGAATGTCGGAAACGCCGGACAGGGTTAGTAAGAGTGCCGGATGGCGAGGATAGCTTTAGGCTTCGCACAGCAGGCGGAATACGGAGGATCACGATGGCGACGAAGGACACCGGGGGCCAGCGGCATACCACCAAACGGGAGCAGGAGCAGCAGGAGGACCTCGAGCAGGGCACCGAGGAGGGCCGCGAGCGCAGGGAGAAGCTGACCGACGACGTCGACGCCATCCTGGACGAGATCGACGAGGTGCTCGAGGAGAACGCGGAAGAGTTCGTCAGGTCTTACGTCCAGAAGGGCGGCGAGTAACCGGCCCACCGCCTCTGCGGCCTGCCCGCCGGTGGCAGTAGGGTCGGTGGCGTACCTGTGGGCACCAGGAAAGGACTCCCTTGGGTTCTGACTCCAACGCCGGGCTGATGGCCGCCGCCTACCTCAGCGCGGGAACCTCCTCGTTCAGCGAGTTCCTCAGGTCCGCCGCACCTGAACTGCTGCGGGGCGCGGGCGGCGTGACAGCGTCGGGCAGTGTGGCCAGGGACGTTCCGCACGGCACCACGATCGTCGCCGCCTCCTTCAACGGTGGCGTCGTGATGGCCGGCGACCGGCGCGCGACCGCGGGGAACATGATCGCGCAGCGAGACATCGAGAAGGTGTTCCGCAGCGACGAGTTCTCCTGTATCGGAATCGCGGGCGCGGCCGGCATCGGCATCGACCTGGTCAGGCTGTTCCAGGTCGAGCTCGAGCACTACGAAAAGCTCGAAGGCAGGGCGCTGTCCCTCGAGGGCAAGGCGAACCGGCTGGCCGGGATGGTCCGCGCCAACCTCGGCGCCGCCATGCAGGGTTTCGTGGTCGTGCCGCTCTTCGCCGGTTACGACACCGAGGAGGGCGTGGGGCGGATCTTCAGCTACGACCCGACTGGCGGCCGGTACGAGGAACAGCGGTTCTACTCCATTGGCTCGGGCTCGGTGTTCGCCAGGGGAGCGCTGAAGAAGCTCTACACCGACGGCATGGATTCCGCGGCGGCGATCATGGTGTGCATGCAGGCCCTCTACGACGCGGCCGATGACGACGCGGCCACCGGCGGCCCCGACCTGGCCAGGCGGATCTGGCCGATCGTGCTGACGGTCACGGCCGACGGGTACCAGCGGCTCACCGAGGAAGAATCTGGCTCGTACGCAGAAGCAGTGATCAACGAGCGCCTGAGCCAGCCTGACGGCCCGACCTCGCCCGTCCGCCCGCCGGCCGGGACGTCGGAGTAGCTCGCGGCCCGACAACTCAAGTAAGGGATGCACTAACGGTGTCAATGCCGTTCTACGTGTCGCCTGAACAGGCGATGAAGGACAAGGCGGATTACGCGCGCAAGGGAATCGCGCGCGGCCGCAGCGGCGTCGTGATCCAGTACGAAGCGGGGATCTTGTTCGTCGCGCCCAACCCCTCCCGCGCGCTGCACAAGATCAGCGAGATCTACGACAGGGTCGCGTTCGCCGCCGTCGGCCGGTACAACGAGTACGAGATCCTGCGCAAGGCGGGCGTGCGGTACGCGGACCTGACCGGCTACCAGTACGACCGCCAGGACGTCACAGCGCGCGGGCTCGCGAACTGGTACGCGCAGACCCTCGGCACGATCTTTACAGACAGCCCCAAGCCTTTCGAGGTCGAGATCGTCGTCGCCGAGGTCGCTGAGGTGCCCGCAGAAGACCAGATTTACCGGATCACGTTCGATGGCTCGGTCAACGACGAGCACGGTTATGTGGCGATGGGCGGCCAGGCCGAGGCCATCGCCGTCGTGCTCAAGGAGCAGTACTCCGAGAACATGACACTGTCGGGCGCGCTCGCCGCGGCGATCGCGGGGCTGGCGGCTCAGGCCAACGGCGACCAGATGAACATCAACGCTTCGCAGCTCGAGGTGGCGGTGCTCGACAGGACCAGAGACCACCGCACGTTCCGCCGCGTGACGGGCACCCGCCTGGAAGCGCTGCTTGCCGAGGCGAACCAGGCCAGGAGCGCGAGCCAGGCTTCAGCCGAGCAGGCTGCTGCCCCGCCGGCCTCGGGCGAGTCCAGCGACCAGGCGAGCGAGGAAGGCAGCGAGGGCGGCACGCAGCCCGCGTCGCCGGACTCGGAGAACGGCGGCGGCTCGGGCAGCTGACGTCTGCCTCTGCTCAGCAGCGCTCGCGAAACGCGGCGCGCGATGACTATGATGCTATTGTGCCTAGCACGAAGCCCATCATGGAGGTCGACCACGCGAGCCCTGTCCCGCTGCACGAGCAGGTTGCAGCGGCCATCCGCCGGGCGATCGCGGACGGCGAGGCCCGCTCGGGCGAGCGGCTGCCCCCGGCCAGGGATCTCGCGGCGGTACTTGGCGTGAACGCCAACACAGTTCTCCGCGCCCTGCGGACGCTGCGCGAGGAGGGGCTGGTCGAGTTCCGGCGGGGACGCGGGGTCACCGTCACGGGCCTGGCCCCGCACCGCAGCGCCGTCATCGACAAGGCGCGTGAGCTGGTGGCGCTCGGCCAACGCTACGGCTACGCGCCCGATCAGCTTGCACAGATCGTCAGGCAGGTGTCCTGACGCCCGGAGGGAAACGGCCATGCGGACAGCGCTGCGGAGCACGCCAAGGCGGCTGCCGGCCGATCCTGACGCCCTCATCAAAGAGGCGCGCCGGCGCCAGCGGATCCGCTACCTGCTAACCGCAGGCGCGCTCCTCGCGGTGTGCGGTGCGGGCACCTGGCTCTACGCGACGCTGCGGGACACCCCGCCGCCACCGCGGCCCTTCGCCCGATCGCCGCGTCCGACACCGGCCGTCAGCCGCGAGCCGACGGTTCCCCGCCTGCCGCCGATCGCCGCGAAGGTCCTGATGTGGCCGCTCGGCTACCCGCTGGGAGTCGGGAAC
>DASUHI010000161.1:0-9538 GCA_036273575.1 Streptosporangiaceae bacterium
CGCGGCACGGTCGCGCCGGGGCGCGCCCTGAGTCGGCGTAAGGTTCTGGGATCAGACCGCCGACCCGAGGAAGGACAATGCGCGCAGGCCAGCAGGCCGACAGGCTGCGCATGATCAATATGGCCTTGCGGCTGGTCACTGCGTCAGTCGTGTTCGGGCTCGCGGCGGGCACCGTGTCGGTCATCACCGGCCTGCACGGCCGCAGCCTGGGCGTGCTCGGAGCCGGGCTCGGCGTGCTGGCCGACGTCACCGGCTCGGCAACGCTGATCTGGAGGTTCCGCGCGGAGCGGGAGCGCCCCGAGCAGTCATCAGCCATGGAGGTCAGGGCCGCCGCGGTCGTCGCAGTCGCCCTGGCCGTCGTCAGCGTGGTGCTCACGATCGAGTCGGTCCCGGCGCTCGTGACCGGCTCCAGGCCGGGCACATCACCGGCGACGCTGGCCGCGGCGGGCGTGTCCCTGGTCGTGCTCACCCCGCTGGCCTTCGCCAAGCGCCGCCTGGGCAGGCAGATGGAGAGCCCCGCCCTGCAAGGTGACGGCGCCCTCAGCGGCATCGGCGCCGCCACAAGCTTCCTGGCGTTTGCCGCGCTGGCGGCGTGGCACACGCTCGGCTGGTGGTGGGCCGACCGGGTCGCCGCACTGGTCGTCGCCGCTGTGGCGGCCGCGGCAGCCTGGCGCACCGCGCCCGCCGGCCGCCGCGGCCCGTGAGCTATGTCAGCTCGGCCACGAGGGCGGTGACTCGCCGCTGGATCTCGTCGCGGATCGGCCGGACGTCATCGATCGGGCGCCCTGCGGGATCGGGCAGGTCCCAGTCCAGATAGCGCTTGCCAGGGTAGACGGGGCAGGCGTCGCCGCAGCCCATGGTGATGACCACGTCGGCCGCCTGGACCTGACCGTTGGTGAGCCGTTTGGGAATCTCGCGGGAGATGTCGAGCCCTATCTCGGCCATGGCCGCGACAACCGCGGGGTTCAGCTGGTCGGCGGGCTGCGAACCGGCCGATGTCACGCGCACGCGCCCGGCGCCCTCGCGGTCAAGGAGGGCGGCGGCCATCTGCGACCTCCCGGCGTTGTGGGTACAGACGAACAGCACTTCTGGTGTCTCGGCCATCTGACGCTCCGTGGGTTATCCGGCGTGGGTTATCCGGCGAGCTGGGCTTGGGAGTCGGCCGAGGCCGGCGTCTTCGGCAGGGAAATAGACGACGACGGCGAGCACCGTGCCGATGATGGCGATCACCTGGGCGACGATGAACGCGGGTGCCGAGCCCGGGCGATTCCGGGTGAACTCCGCAACCAGCCGCCTGCCGATCGCGGGCGTCATGCCGGCTTGGTCGCCCGGATGATCGCGGAGTGCAGGCCAGGAGCCGCCTCGTTGGTGAACGTCACCGACGCGCTGGCGAACCCGGCAGCCGCGAGCCCGCCGAGGTACTCGGAGCGGGACAGGGCGCCGGCGATGCAGCCGACATAGGATCCCGCGGCCGCGCGGTCCGCGGTGGTGAGGTGATCTTCGGCCACGACGTCGGAGATCCCGATCCTGCCGCCGGGAACAAGGACCCGGAACATCTCGGCCAGCACGGCTGGCTTGTCTGTGGATAGGTTGATCACGCAGTTGGAGATCACTACGTCGACCGCGGCGTCGGGCAGGGGGAGTGCCTCGATCTCGCCCTTGCGGAACTCCACGTTCTTCGCGCCTGCCTTCGCGGCGTTCGCCCTTGCGAGCGCCAGCATCTCGTCGGTCATGTCGACGCCGTAGGCGTACCCGGTCGGGCCGACCCTCCGGGCAGACAGCAGCACGTCGATCCCGCCGCCTGAGCCCAGGTCCAGGACGCGTTCGCCTTCGCGCAGGTCAGCGACTGCCAGCGGGTTACCGCACCCGAGGCTGGCCAGCACCGCCTCCTCGGGGAGGCCGGCCACCTCCTCTTGCGGATACAGGTGCTCGCTGAAGCCGCCGACCGCCTCGGCCGCCTCCGATGCCGAGCGGCAGCACGCCGTGGTGGCCGAACCGCCGCAGCACGACGCGGCCCCGTCAGCCTCAGGCTCCAGGATCGTCCGCGCCGCCGCGGCGTACTTGGACCGCACTTCCTCGCGTAGGTCGGTGCTTGCCTGGCCGCTCATCTCGATCACTCCCCATGCATAGACGGCTGTCGATATATACATCATCGCTCACGCATAGACGTTTGTCAATATGTGCTGCATACTAACTGTATGAGAGTTGAGCTGCCGGTGCTGGGCCAGGATTGCTGCACCACCCTGATCCGCGAACCCATATCGCCGGGTCAGGCGGCCGAGCTGGCACGCATCCTCAAGGCGCTGGCCGACCCGACGCGTCTCCAGCTCGTCTCCATGGTGGCCGCGCACGAGGGCGGGGAGGCGTGCGTCTGCGACCTGACCGACCCGCTCGGCCTGACCCAGCCGACCATCTCGCACCACCTGAAGATCCTCGTCGACGCCGGGATCTTCACCCGCGACAAGCGCGGAAAGTGGGCCTACTACGCCCTCGTGCCGTCCGCGCTGGATGCCGTCTCGGCCATCCTCAGCACAGAGAGCTAGCTGGCGGCGAGGAGCACGCGGGCCGGCACGACGACCGGCGTGCCCGCGCGGTCGTAGACGGACGCGCCCGCAACCTGCAGCGCATCGCGGGACGCCCGGAAGTGGTGACCGCACAGCAGCAGGTCGGTCTCGTGGCCACGGCCGGGAGCGGCAGGCATGATGGCGATGACGGCTGGCCTGGCTGAGCAGCAGCAGGAGCGGCTGGCCATCCGGAGGATTTCGTTCGTCATGCTCTGAGACTGACGCATCCCCTGGCCGCCACCGAGAGTCCTATCTCCCCGCCCAGGCGGCCGAAGGTCCCGTCACCGCGGGGACCTCAGACCGAGCATGGCGTCCACTCGTGCAGCCAGGTCGTCCTCGGACATGGCGATGTCGACCTCGAGGGCCGGAAGGCGAAGCCGCCGCGTCTGCTCGGCGAGGCGCTCGGTGAACATCCGGTCGCGCTCCAGCAGGTTGCGGAGCGCGGCCGGCGGGTCGCTGGTCTTCCTGGCGATCTGCCACAGCGAGCCCCTGCTGCCGAAGGCCGCGCGGCGGAAGGCGGGCGTGGGCAGCAGCCAGACAGCCTGAGCTGGCAAGGCAAGCGGCTCGACGAGGTGCGGCAGCAGGCGGAAGCCCTCGGCGATCACGGGGCCGCAGGCGAGGCGGATCAGATCCTCGACGATCAGGCCGAACCCCTCGCCGCCGAACCAGTGAAAGGTCTCGAGCATGACCTGCGGAGACCTGTTCAGCCATCGCTGGTCCATGTCCATGGACGTGAAGGCGCTCAGAAGCGGACATTCCTCGGGTCTCACCCGGTCGGCGTGATCGGCCATCGCGTCGTCGGTCGAATACAGGGCGAACCCGTGCCGCTCCGCCAGGCGACGGGCGATGGTCGACTTGCCGGCGCCGCTCCCGCCCCCGATCCAGTAGACATGGGCGAGCCGGCCGCGCGTTCTATGTTCTGGCAAATCATGCAGGTCGCCCATCATCTCCATCATGTTCGCTGATGGCGACGCCCCCCACGGGGGTGACACAATCGGAACCGAAGCATGGCCACGGACCATCGGAGCGAGACTGCCATGGACCAGACAGAGGCTTCCCTCCGGGCAGAGAACGCGGAACTGCGCCGTCTGCTGGAAAAACATCAGTGGTCGGGCCTGACGCCCTTCAAGTCAACTGGCTGCTGCCCTGAGTGCGCGGGCGCGGCGCCACCGCAGGGCAAGGGGCACCGTGCGCACTGCGCGATCGTCTCGGCCCTGGCGATGCACGATATCGCCACCTGGTGACCGCCGCGCCAAGGCAGATACGGCCCGATGCCCGTGAGTGCGCTCATCGACGTGACCGACGGGCTGGTCAGGATTCGATCGGGGGGACCCGCCGCGAGGGCGGCGGCGATAATCAGCGATAACAGGACGTCGGGGCGCATCAGCTACGCTGGCGAGCGCCGGTGGCCGGCGACTGGGGACGTGCGTTTGCGCTGCGATTTCCCCGCCGAACTCCGCGCGGGCGGCGGCGCGGGCCGTGCACTGCACCTGATCATGCATCACCTCGCGACGCGGACCCGGTACCGCGGCGCCGTCCTGCCGGTGACGGAAGCTGACGCCGGCCTGCTCGCGATCGCGGCCGGTGCCGGATTCGCCGGGAGCGCCATCCTGTCCGGCGGCCGTCGGGTGCTGACAAGGGGTGTTCCGCCGGTCAGCTACACCGACGGCGTTGTCACCATCCGCCCGCTGCGGGCCGATGACATCGACAGGCATCTCGAGGCCGCCGACGACGAGCAGATCGACTGGCTGTGGCTGCCCGGCGACCGGGCGAAGTGGGAGGCGATGACTCCTCCGCAGCGGCGCGAGCACAGTCTCGCGTACGTGCGGGCCTGCGAGGACGGCTTCGGCGCCGGACCGACATGGAACTTCTCGGCCGACCTGGCCGACTCCAGCTACGTCGCCTACGTCGACTGCGACCTGGCCAACATTCATGTCACGCGTCGGTGACGCGAACATCTCCTACACCGCCCATCCGGCATACCGGGGCCATGGCTACGTGAGCAGGGCGGTTCGTCTGCTCGTCACATTCCTCCGCGAACACACAGGCGCCGCGTCGGCGCACTTCATCATCGACGAGGCGAACGAGCCGTCGCTGCGCGTCGCCCGCGCCGTCGGAGCCACGCGGGCTGATCGGTGGATCGACGAGTACGGCAGGCCGATGATCAGGCATGTGCTCCCGCTCCGCTGACGGTATCGGTGGGACACTCATCGCAGTTGGAGGTGGTGGGTGTCTCACCGATACAGGGCACAGCCCTTCGGCGCGGCGCCTCGGGGCGGCACCAATCCACTACGTGGCGGCGCTGAGCTGGAAGTGCCAGACGATGGCGATGGGTGTGTCCTTCGCGGCCGCGTTCGCCGCAGCGGGGCACCAGCACTGCAGCGACCAGATGTCGGACGGATGCTCGACGGCAGCCGGCGGCGTAGCGTCGGGGCTGACCGTCGGGTACGGCAGGCGCGGCTCCTCGCACGCCCGGACCTGCAGGCCCAGCGGGAGCGCGGCCGCCAGGTAGTCGCTCACGAGGTGGTTCCGGTGCGGGAGGTAGCCGAAGCGGCCATCCGGCAGCTTCTTGACCACCGGCCAGTCGTTGCGCGAATCGGAGATAACCACGTGACCGCCGGGACGCAGCACGCGGACGAACTCGGCGAACACGGGGCGCAGGTCATGCACGTGCGTCAGGGCGAGCGAGCACACCACGAGGTCGACGTGCTCGTCAGGGACCGGCAGCCGAAGCAGGTCGCCGACCAGGAAAACGCCTTGCGGAACGCTGGCCCTGGCCACGGCCAGCATTTCAGCGGAGCTGTCGACGCCGATCACGACGTGCCCGAGCGAGGCGAGGTACGCCCCGTGCCGGCCCGTGCCGCAGGCCGCGTCCAGCGCGGTCCCGCGCGGCAGGCCGTCCAGGAGCCGCCTGACGACCGGCTGCTCAAGGTCGATCAGCCTGTTGCCCGGCTGGTCGTAGTCCGCGGCCCACGCCGCGTAGCCCTCCAGCGTGCTGACCGGAGGGGTCTCGGCGCCGTCACCGATGATCTCCGCGGAATCGAGCAGCGTCCTGATCTCAGCGATCCTGGCCATGGTGAACTCGCGGTCGTATTCGCCGTTGAACGCCCGCAGAAGCGCCAGGCCCTCCAGGCCGAGCAAGTAGGCCAGCGGGTGCTGATAGATCACCACCGCATGCTAGGAGCCGCGGGCCGCGAGTTCCTCCCGTTTTCTGGCGCACACGCTCTCGCCGATCACTGGATGTCGTTACCCCGTGATATCCCGGTGAGATGAACTGGTCGGAAATGGAGCGGCGGCAGCCGCGCCTGGCTGAACTGGGCCGTCAGCGGCTGATTGAGCCCAGAGTGCTGCTCGTGGGAACGATCAGGCGCGACGGCACACCGCGGATCAGCCCGGTCGAACCGTGGCTCATGGACGGGGAATTGTGGCTGTCCATGATGTGGCGGTCGGCCAAGGCCGTCGACCTGCTCAGGGATCCGCGCATCCTGGTGCACAACGCTGTGAGCAACCGGAACGGCGCGGACGGCGAGTTCAAGCTGCGCGGCGTCGTCCGCGCCGAGACCAGCCTCGCGGTGCAGCGCGCGTACGCGGATCAGGTCGCTAAGGCACTCGGCTGGGACCCGGTGCCTGGTAAGTTCCACCTGTTCGCGGCCGGCTTCGACCAGGTCAGCTACCTTCGCTACGACGACTCGACCGGTGATCAGTACGTCGCGCAGTGGCCGCCGGCCCGTGAATACGTGCGGCGCGCGACATCGCCGACCAGCGTCGGTGAGCCTGAGCGGCGCGCCGACATCCTGCTGCCAGAACCAGCCTGACCCCACCCGCCGGGCGGCGACGGCAGAGCCGAGCGTCACGGCCCCCAGGCGTACAGTCCGGTGCTGCTCGCCGTGTACAGCCAGCCGTTCGCGAAGGCGCTCTGCGGGAAGTCGTTGCCCTGGTCGAGCTGGGCGAGCAGCGCGCCGTCCGAGGCGTCGAAGAGGTAGGTCTCGTTCGGCACCCCGGAGTTGTCGTACGTGCCGGCCGCGATCACGCCTGCCCCGTCGATCGACGGGCTGGTCAGCACGCCATTGGGCAGCCCAGTCTGCCAGGTGATAACGCCGGTCGCCGGGTCGAGCCTGGCGACGGAGCCGCGGAACGCCGTGCCGCCGATGGTGACGCCTGGCCCTGCCATGTAGAGCCACGTTCCGTCGAACGCCGCGGCGGACTGGCACTGGCCCATCACCTTGTCGCTGGACTTCACGCCGATCCTGGTCTGCCAGACCTTCGCCATGGTCGAGCGCTGCAGCGCGTAGAAGATGCCGTTCTTGTTGCACGCGCCGACCATCGGCGTAGACGTGCCGTTGATCATGGCGGTGAACAGCGTCGGCGACCCGCCGAAGTCGCCATCGCCTGTGACCTCGGCGGGCGGCACGGCGAACTTCGCGAGCAGCTTGAGCGCGGGGCTGAGCTTCAGGATGTCGATGGTCTGATAGCGCTGCGCGCCCGCTGGCCCGTTGCCGGTGGTCGCGTACACGTTGCCCGACCCGTCCACTGCCACGGTCGACCACACTGAGCCACCGACCTGGCCGGCGGGGACGGTGTAGAAGGTGGCCGTCCTGTTGCCCGTGGCCTGGTTGAACGCCGCGACACCGCCGCGCACCAGCGGGGTGTCACAGTTCGATGCGATGCCCACGTAGATCTTGCCGTGCGACACGGTGGGCGATGACCACGAGAAATAGTCGCTGACGGTCTTCGACGGAATGGCGATCGGCGAACGCCAGACCTGCGTGAGCGTCGTGGCGTTGAGCGCGTACAGATAGCCGTCGGGAGCGGCCACGTAGACGGTGTCCTGGCCGGTCGACGGGTCGCGCGCGACCGTGGCGGTCGACGCGAACCCGAACTTGGGGCACGTGAGTGCCGGCTGGAAGCCGAGGAAGATCTTCTTCTGGCGTATCCCCGTGACGGCGTTGATCTTGTAGAAGTAGCCGGCGAACGAGCCGAGGAAGACCGAGCCATCGGCCACGACAGGGCTGGAGACATACGGGATGTCGAAATGCCACTTCTGCGTGAGGCTCGGCGCGTTGGCCGGGGTAATGGCCGTGCCGGCGCTGCGCGAGGTGTGCGCCGGGCCGCCGAGATAGGCGGGCCAGTCGCCAGGGCCGACCGCGGCCGCTGGCCCCGATCCCGCGACCAACCCGACGGCGAGTCCGACGGCGCACCCGGCCGCGACCACGGCGGCAGCGGTCCTGCGAACGGCAACGTGCAGCGAGCGCCTCATGCGTCTTCCTCCCCTGACGACCCACGGCTGATTGTCAGCATTATGCAGTCCTGGCCCTTATTCGGCGGGAAGAAGGCACTTTCGGACCCGGACAATATCCGCGGCAAGAAAAAGCCTGCGAGGAAGGGCCCCATGGACCCTTCCTCGCAGGCCTGGAGGGATGGCCGTAGTCAATCCCTCGGCGGTGCGGCGGGCTAGCCCTTGTTGAACGGCGCGACGAGCGGGTTCGTGCTCGAGAACAGTCCGGCCGGATTGGGGTACCAGACCCATACGTGCATGGTGATCAGGTCTGGATGCCAGAACGTGAACTTCGCTCCCGACGGCGCCTTCCTCGCGCACGTGCTGGAGGTCTTGTCAGGGATGAAGGTGCCGTCGGCGTAGTGGCACGCCGCGGGGAACGATCCGAACGTCGCGTTAGGCAACGGCGGGTTCTTCGGCATCTTCGTGAATACCCACTCCAGCGCGCCGAGCTGCCACCCGGTCTTGGTGTGCTCGTACACCAGGATCTGCGGCTTGCGGACGTTAAACCCGGAGATCTTCGGGTTCAGGAAGTGGAAGCCCATGTTCGGCATCATCTTCGTGATGATCATGTAGCCGTCGGCCTTCGCCTTGGCCAGGCTGAGTGCGTACTTCGCGGTAGCCGCCCTTGCCGCCGCGAGCTGCCCGGCGATCTGTAGCGACAGCGGGTCAGCAGACACGGTCATCTCATGACCTGACTGCGTCTTGGCCGGCTGCGATGTGTGCAGCGGCCCGCCGCCCCCGTAAGGGATCACCGTGCTCTGCGCCTGGGCCGACAGCATGGGCCAGCCGACCGCAAGCGCCGCGGCAGCAAGGCCGCCGAGCGAAACGATGCGCATCCTCTTCATTGCGCGTCCCTTCCTAGGATCCTTCCTGGACCCGGTAGATGTGATCGGCGACCAGTCCGTGAGCCTGCCGGTGCACCGCCGCAGCGGCATCGGCCGACGGCGCTTCGACCAGACAGAAGATCCGCCCGGACGTCTCGTCGACCCAGTACCTCAGGTAGCGGACGTCGAACTCGTCCTGGGCCTCCAGATCGGCGATGTGCGCCTTCGCAACGTCTTCCATAGCGACGCCACCCGGCACGTCATGAACATCCATAAAAAGCGGCACTAGCTGCCTCCCTTCCAGTCGTCGGAGTTACAGCGACCACGGTAGGAAGGCAGGGCCTGCTTACTGATCGGGAGAAATGCCTGGCTTGGCGAGCGGGCTACCTAGCTTGCCCAGTGAACTGCCTAGCTGGAGGCGCCGATACCCATCTCGGCGGCGCGGCGGGCCGCCGCGGTCCTGGACGAGACGCCGATCTTGGCCAGCACCGACGAGACATGATGATGCACGGTCCGCCCGGAAATGAACAGGGTGCGCGAGATCTCCTTATCGGCCAGGCCATCTGAGATGAGCGCGAGAACCTCCCGCTCGCGCGCGGTCAGCCCGGCGGGCGGGCGGGGTGCTTGACGCCAAGGCGACAGGGACGGTGCCTGGTGAGCCGTGGCGGATCCTGCTGCTGCCGCAGCCCGAGCCGATCTGCCTGGTCGTCAGGATCGACGCGCTCGGGGTGCACGAGCTCGGGCTGTACAGGACCGACGACGCTGTGGACCGGCTGACCGACTGGCTGCCGCGCGGCGCGCTCGCCGATGGCGAACTCGCCCCCGACGAGCTGCTGTCCGCCGCCGAGCGATCCGCGCTCGTCACCGTCACC
>DASUHI010000162.1:0-14866 GCA_036273575.1 Streptosporangiaceae bacterium
GGAGCACGCGCTGATGTTCAGGAGCGCGGGCTGGACCAAGCAGCGGCTGCGCGAGTTCATGTTCGAGGCCGTGCGCCGGCCCGCGGCCGACCTCAAGCGCGGCGAGACCACGCCGGCGGCGGCGCGGGCCTGCCACGCCGACGTGATTGCCAAGTGGGCATCGCCCGATGCGATCGTCCTGCTCGTGGCCGGCGGCGAGGCCGGCCGTTACTCTGCGGTTCTGGGCCCCTGCACCGGCATGGGGGCGCAGATCGTCTCCAGGGAGGTTGAGTCGTTGTGACGAACTACGTCAGCCCGTTCGACGAGCGGGTCAGGCCGGCCGCGCCGCTCGCGGCACGGCCGGCCAGCATCGAGGGCCGGACGGTCGCCCTCCTCGACATCACCAAGAACCGGGGTGCGGAGTTTCTCGATCAGGTCGAGTCCCGGCTGGAGGCGGCAGGAGCGGGCACGTTCCGTATCGCGAAGGAGATCTTTTCCAGGCCGGCGGCTCCGGGCGTCATCGACGAGATCGCGGCGCGGGCGGACCTGGCGGTCGAAGCGCTGGCCGATTGAGGCTCCTGTACGTCGTGCAGTGTGTGCGACCTCGTTCACCTGGAGCGCCGGGGAATTCCCGCCGTCGGCGTCGCGACGGCGCCGTTCGCTGACGAAGCCGTCGAGCAGGCCAGGCTGCTCGCCATGCCAGGCTGCCGGATGCTCTACATTCCGCACCCTGTCCAGTTGCTGACGCACGCTGAACTGGTCGCGCTGGCGGACGCCGTTGTCCCGTCCGTGATCGGCGCGCTGACCGATACCGCTAGTCCAGCCTGACCCGCGGGTCGAACGGCACGGTCCCGACGTCGACGGCGACGGCCGAGCCGTCCACCGGGATCACGGCCCCGTTGACGTAGGAAGCCGCGTCAGAGAGCAGCCAGGTGATCACGGCGGCGACCTCGCAAGCGCTGGCGGGCCTGCGCTGCGGGACGAGCGCGGTGACCAGGTCGTAGGCCTGGTCGGTGGCCAGGCCGCGCCCGGCGCCGAACGCGGCCATCTCCGCGTCGGCCATCTCGGTGATCGTCCAGCCCGGGCACACGACGTTGGCCCGCAGACCCTCATGCGCGTGGTCCACGGCCAGCGACTGGGTGAGCATGGTCAGGCCGGCCTTCGTGGCCGCGTAGCCGCCCATCTCGGCGGCCGCCCGCAGCGCCGCCACCGATGCGACGGACACGACCACGCCGCGCGCGGCGATCAGGTGTGGCAGCGCGGCCTTGGCTACGAGGAACGAGCCGGTCAGGTTGATCGCGACCATGGCCGTGAAGTCCTCGGCCGACAGCTCGGCGACGCCGCCGGGAGCGATGATCCCGGCGTTCAGCACCAGCCCGTCCAGGCGGCCGAACTTCCCGGTGACCGCGCCGATCAACTCATCCACCTGGCCGGCGTCTGCGATGTCGCAGACCAGGTCGAGCGCGCCGGTCGCGGCGGCGACCTCGCGCAGGGACGCAGCCCGGCGCCCGCAGATCGCGACGCGGTGCCCCGCGTCGGACAGCGCCCTCGTGACCGCCGCGCCTATGCCGCTCCCACCGCCCGTGACCAGGTACGCAGATGCATCACTCACCCGGTGGTCACCGGGCTCTCGCCTGGGTCGGGCGCGGCGCTCAGGTCCGCGAGCCTCGTGCTCGCGGCCTGCCGCGGCCGCAGCACGAACGTCGAGCCGAAGCCGATCACGAGCAGCACCAGGGCGAGCCACGGCGCCCAGATCGTCGGGCTGGTGACCTTGTAGAACGAGCCGAAGATGGCGCCCGCCGTGATCAGGATGCCGATCACGGCCGCGACGATCAGGCGGCCCCTGCCGTCCGAAGTGCCGTAGTTGCGCAGCGCCCCGACCGACATCAGCAGGTAGACGACCACGAGCGCGAAGCCGCCGAACGTCGAGCCCCAGGCGAACAGCGCGAAGTAGTGCGGGGTCTGCGGCAGCGCGAACAGACCGGTCCAGAACTGGTTGACCAGCAGCGTGACGATCGCGGCAGCGGTGACGAACATCGCCGCGCCGAGCGGCGAGCCGTGCCGCCGCGACGTCTTGGCGAGGATGGCGGGCAGCCTGCGGTCGCGCGCCATCGCGAACACGCCCCTGGACGCGGAGACCGCGCAGCCGATCGCGACCGCGATCATGTCAAACAGGACGACGAGCTCGAGCAGGCGGTCGATCCACGTGCCGCCGAACCCGCCCGCGGTCGTCGGCGCGCCTAGCGCGAACAGGGGGGCGCCGGCCGCGGCCGTGATGTCCTTCAGGCTGTAGTGGAAGCCGGCCACCTCGACGTACGCGGCCACGACGTACATCACGGTCGCGATCGCGGCGGTGGCCATGACGGCGATGGGCACCTCCCGGCGCGGGTTCGGCGTCTCTTCAGCGAGGTTCGCGGCGGTCTCGAAGCCGACGAACATCAGCACGCCGTACAGCACGCCGAAGAAGATGCCTGACCAGCCGTCGGCCGCCGAGGACGGGTTGAACGGCTTGAGGCTGTTCGCGGAGCCGAGCTTGACGATCACGAAGATGAAGAACACCCCGACGACGATCATGCTGATCAGCGCCAGCGCGAGCTGGCTGCGGGTGGAAAGCCGCACGCCGAAGTACAAGATGCCGGCGATCAGCGCGATCAGCAGTACCGTCCAGGCCCAGGACGGGAGCGGGTCCACTTTGAACTCTGCCTGGATCGTGCTCTCCAGGTAGCCGCCGATCAGCAGCAGGAGGCCGGTGAGCAGCACGGTCACGCCGCCGTAGTACAGCCAGCCCGCAGCGGTTCCTACCCGCTCGCCGAGACCCTTGGTCACGTAGTCATACAGCGAGCCCGCGGCGTGGATCTCCCTGACGTACCTGGTCACGATCCAGCCGAGCGCGAACACGCCGACGGCGGCGATCAGCACCGACAGCGGAGACGCGACGCCGCCGCCCTTGCCGGACGCGCTGATCACGCCGACGACAAGCGGGATCACGAATGCGGAGGAGAACACCGGGCCCATGAAGCCGACCGACTGCGCGACCACGTCGGGCAGCGACAGCAACTTGGCCCCCAGGCGCTCGTAACCAGAATCGGTCATGTCATCTCCTTAGGTCTGGTCACCGGGCGCGGCGATGCCGAGCAGCCGCGTCGCGTTGCCCGCGAAGATGGCCGCCTCATCGGCCTCGGACAGGCCCAGCGAGGTGATGTCGGCGATCGTGTCGGCGACGACGTCCGGCCCGCCGAGCGGCATATCGGTGCCGAACAGCACGTGCGTCGCGCCGAAGAACTCGACCGCGCAGCGGACCGCGTGGCTGGCGCCGAACATCGCGGTGTCGGCGTAGAAGCGGCGGAAGTAGTCCATCGGGTCGTCCTTGAGCCCCGCCATGATGGTTTCCCTGTCGGGGTCCTCGAGCGGTGAGGCGAGGCGCCCAGCGAAGTGCGGCACCATCGCGCCCGCGTGATGCGTGATCACGGTCAGGTCAGGGTGGCGGTCGAAGCAGCCCGAGTAGACCAGCCTGGCCATCGCGACCGAGGTCTCGTACGGCCAGCCGAGCGACCACCAGATGCCGTACTTAGACGCGGTCTCCGCCGGGTAGTCGGCCCACACCGGGCTTCGGGTCGGGTGCATCCACAGCGCGCCGCCGTGGCTGGTGACGATGTCGAAGATGACATCGAACCTGGCCTCGTCCAGCGGAGCGCCGGCGACGTTCGTGTGCACCTGCGCGCCGAGCGCGCCGAGCTGGGTCATGGCGCGGTCGAGCTCCGCGGCGCCGGCCTGCGGGTCGCCCATCGGCAGCGCTGCCGTGAAGCCAGCGAACCGGTCGGGATGGGCCGCTACCAGGCCTGCCAGCTCGTCGTTGGCGGCCCTGGCGAGCTCGAGCGCGACCGGCGGCTCGCCGAGCTCCTCGAGCGGCGGGACCGCGAGCGTGAGGATCTGCCGGTAGTCGCCGAACGGGTCGATCGTCCGCCAGCGCGCGTCGAGGTCGAGCAGGGCGGGATCTTCGCGGATCCACGGCCGGTAGCCGATGATCCGGTCGCTCACCGGCCCGGCGGTCAGGGCCTCCAGCCGCTCGCCGTACGAGGGCGGCAGTATGTGGGCGAACGCATCGATCTTCGTCACGTTCCCCCTCCGGGGTGCACGGGACCGGCCGGCGATGTCGGGATCGTATGGAACCGAACGATCTGGTGTCAAGGTTCAAGGCCGGGCTAAAAGTTCAGCCCAGATCGGCGGTCTTGGCGGCCAGCTCGCGGCAGAACCCGGCGATCCCGTTCGCGTCGTCGAGGAATTGCGAGGGCTTCACGCAGATCGTCGTGAAGCCGCGAGCCATCAGCGCGGGAACGGCCGCCAGGGCCTGGTCAAGATCGGCGACCCGGTCGGGTCCTGGAAAGGCCGCGCGGGCGCCGCCCACGTACTCGATCTCGCCCGGGCTGCGCCCGGCCGAGATCAGCGCCTGCTCGAGCCCGGCCATGCCCGCGTCATCAGGCTGGCCGAGCGGATTGAAGCCGCTCCCGTACGCCGCGATCCGCTCGATGACCCGCCGGTGCACGGCCGACCCGCCGAACCAGAGCGGCGGCCCGCCGCGCGTGCGCGGCTGCGGTTCGAGCCACACGTCGGCGAAGCGGTAGTGCGTGCCCTCGAACGAGACCGGCGAGCCAGCCCAAGCGCGCGACCAGATCTCCAGCTGCTCGTCGAGGACATCGCCGCGCCGCGCGAACGGGACCCCGAGGGCGTTGTACTCCTCGCGGTGCCAGCTCACGGTCGGCTGCACGACTAGGCGGCCCCCGCTGAGCCTGTCCAGCGTCGCCAGGTCCTTGGCCAGCGTCAGCGGGTGCCGCAGCGGGCTGATCAGGGCGCCGGCGACGAGCCTGATTCGCTCGGTTGCCGCGGCGATGGCGCTGAGCAGCACCAGCTGGCTGGGCCACGGCGTTGCCGGGTTCTGGTTGCCTGGCAGCGCGTAGTCCCTCGGGTTGGCCGGCCGCCCCGCGGCGTCCGCGGACGGGCCGAGCACGACGTGCTCGCTGACCATGACGCCGTCGAGCCCGGCCCGCTCGGCCTCGACCGCGAACGCGACCAGGTCGGCGACGTCAGGCTCGGGCCGCATGGTGTGGTTCTCGGTCAGGATGAGCAGGATCCGCGGCGTCATCGCGTCGGCTGTTCCTACGCCGGCCTGATCACGATCGGAAGCTGGCGCAGGCCGTTGGTGAAGTTGGACCTGATACGCAGCGGTTCCCCGGCTAGCTCGAAACCAGCCACGCGCCTCGCGAGCGCTGCCAGCACGACGCGGATCTCCAGCCTGGCCAGGTGGGCTCCCAGGCACAGGTGCGGGCCGCCGCGGCCGAAGCTGAGGTGCCGGTTCGGCGAGCGGGCGACGTCGAACGTGTCAGGGTCGTCGAACTCGGTCTCGTCCCTGTTGCCAGAGACGTACCAGAGCACGACCTTGTCGCCCGCGCGGATGCTCGCGCCGCCGAACTCCGCGTCCGCGGCCGCCGTCCTGCGCATGAAGTGCGTCGGGCAGGTCCACCGCAGCACTTCCTCGGTGGCGGATTCCAGCAGCCCGGGGTCCCCGCGCAGCCGCTCCCACTGCCCGGGGTGCTCGCAGAACGCGAGTACGCCCTGGGCGATGGCGATCCTCGTGGTCTCGTTCCCGGCGATGACCATGATCGAGAAGAAGTTGTCCAGGTCCCGCTCGGTCAGCCGCTCGCCGTCCACCTCGGCCCGCAGCAGCGCGGACAGCAGGTCGTTGCCAGGCTCGGCCAGCCGGCCGCGGATGACGGTCCTGCCCAGGTCCCACAGCTGCTTGCCGTACGGGCTGCGGAACGGGAACAGGCGGTAGGCGTCGGTATCGTCGCGGCCCCAGACCACGTCGGTGACGTCGGGGTCGGTGTTGGCGATCAGCCGGTCGCCCAGGTCGATGAACAGCGGCAGGTCGTCCGTGGGCAGGCCCATGATCTCGGCCAGCACGCGGATCGGCACCTCCTTGGCGACCGCGTCGACGAAGTCGAACGGGCCGGCCCTGAGGCCCTCGTCGAGCACGTGCTCGGTCAGCCCCTCGACGAAGTGCTGGTAGACGGCGACGGCCCGCTGCGTGAAACTGCCGGAAAGGATCTTCCTGAGCTTGGTGTGGCCGGGCGGGTCGGTGTCGATGATCGTCCGCCGCGCCGCCATGTCCTCGTCGGTCGGGTCCTCGAAGGAGACGCCGCGCGAGGACGAGAACGTCCGCGTGTCGCGGCTGGCGGTCACGATGTCCTCGTAGCCCAGCACGGACCAGAAGCCAGGGCCGCCGGGCTCCTCGCACCACGTGACTGGCGCTTGACGGCGGAGCCCGGCAAACTGCTCGTAGGGGACTCCGCGCGCCCACATGTCCAGATCGGTCAGATCGACTGTGGGCGTGGGCGTCATGGCAGATAGTTTGGCACCAAACGAATTACGCGGCAATCGAGGGAGCCGGTCATGCGCGTCATGGTCATCAGGCACCACGCCGAGGACTCGGCGGGGTTCATCGCTGAGGCGTTCGAGGCGCGCGGCGCCGAGCTCAGCACGCACTTGTTCCCTGACGACGGCCCGCTGCCGGGGTTCGACGACGTAGACCACATCGTCATGCTCGGCGCGATCCCGTCCGTCTACGACCCCGACGTGCACTGGATCGAGCCGGAACTGGAATGGCTGCGAGCGGTGCACGACGCGGGCGTTCCCGTGCTCGGGATCTGCTACGGCGCCCAGGAGCTGTGCATGGTGTTCGGCGGCCAGGTGACGGCCGCCGACTGCAAGGAGGTCGGCTGGCTGACCGTCGACACGGTCAGGCCCGACCTGGTCCCGTCGGGGCCTTGGCTGTTGTTCCACGGCGACAGGTGCGAGCCGCCCGCCGAGGCCACGGTTCTGGCGAGCAACGAGGTCGGGATCCAGGCGTTCTCGATCGGCAGGCACCTGGGTGTCCAGTTCCACCCCGAGGTCGACGGCGCGCAGCTCGCGCTGTGGCTCGCGGCAGGCGGCCGGCAGGAGGCGCTGGCGGCCGGTCAGGACCCGGAGGCCCTGCTCGCCCAGGCGTACGCCGAGGAGCTCGCCTCGCGCGCCCGCGCCGATCAGCTTGTGCAGACGGCGCTGGAGCTGGCCAGCGCATCCGCGCTGGCCAGCTAGCCAGGGCCGGGCGCCGCTACTCCTCGATGGCGCCGCCAATCGTGCGCAGGTGGTCGCGGAAGGTCAGCGCGCCCGACTGATCACGGCGTTCGAGGTACTCGCCGAAGCTGAGCTGGGCGCGGAGCGTGACGCCCAGCCGAATCCGGTCGGCCTGGCCGCCCTCGGTGTCGCGGATGCCGGCGGCAACACCGAGCACCTCGCCGGCGCGGTCGGAGGGAATGAACAGCACGCCGTCGTCATCGGCGATAACGAGGTCGTCTGACGTGAGCGTCCAGTTCCCGATCCTGGCGGCCGTCAGCGCGTCGGCGGCGCGCTCGTCGACGCGGACCGGCCCGGCTGGGACCGAGCCGAGGCTGAAGACGGGCAGGCCGATCGCGCCGATGTCGGCCGTGTCGCGGTGCAGGCCCCAGATCACGACCCCGCCGAGCCCGGCCGCTCGCGCCTCGTGCACGACGAGGTCACCGATGCAGGCCTCGTCGAGCCGGCCGCCGTTGTCGGCCAGCAGGATGTCGCCGGGCTCGGCGCGCTCGAACGCCTCGAGGAACACGTCCACGCTGCCCGCGTGCCTGGCGGGCAGGGCGCGGCCGGCGATCCGGCTGCCCGGCACGACGGCGCGGAGCAGCGGAGGGCCGAAACGCAGCGGCAGGCCGAGCCGCACGCAGCCGTCTGCCACGTTGGCGGCGCTGACGCTGGCCATCGCGCGCTGCAGTTCGTCGTGGTCCATCGTTCCTCCCTCACGTCATCGCGGGCGCCTGGCAGTATGCCCGAGTCCCGGCCGGGCTACCGTGCTCGCATGGCCCGTTGCCCCGAGTGTGGCTACGACGACGCGTCGGCCGGGCGGACCGAGATCCTCGCGGCGGTTCCCGAGCTCGCTGGCGAGCACAGCGAGCTGCTCCGCTCGGTTCCGGCCGCCCGTCTGCGGGAGCACACGAGGGCCGGCTCCTGGTCGCCGCTGGAATACGGCTGCCACGTCAGGGACATGCTGGCCACGCAGCGCGACCGGGTGCTGCTCGCCCAGACCGAGCGGACGCCGCGCTTCGCGTCGATGCGCAGGGACGAGCGGGCCGTCGAGGAGTCGTACAACGAGCAGGACCCGCTCGTGGTCGCCGACGACATCGCGGCCGCGGCACGCGCGTTCGGCCGGGCCCTGGCGGCGCTGGACGACGCGGGCTGGCAGCGCACCGGCGTCTACCCGTGGCCTGAGCCCGACGTCCGGACCGTGGAGTGGATCGGCCGCAGGACCGTGCACGAGCTCGTGCACCACCTGTTCGACAACCGGCGGCTGCTGGCTGGCTGAGGCCTAGCCGTTCTCGACGGAACGGATGATCTTGCGCAGCAGCGCGGCGAGCTGTTCCTTTTCCTGCTCGGTGAGTCCGGCGCTCACGGTCGCCTCGCCCTGGTTGAACGCCGGGAACAGCCGCTCGATCACGGCCGCGCCCTTCGGTTCGAGGCTGACCAGCACCAGCCGACCGTCGGCGTCGTGGGCGCGTCGCCTGGTCAGGCCGCGCTTCTCCAGCGTCTTCAGCACGCCAGTGAGCGTCCCCTTGGTCACCCCTGCCTCGTCGGCCAGGTGCCTGGTCTGCTGGTCTCCCCAGATCCACAGCACGAACAGCACAGTGAACGCGGCCCATGACAGGTCCTCGCCGGCCAGGATCTGCCGCTCGAGGTGATTGCGGACGACGTTCGCCGCGCGGTAGATGTTCGACACCGCCGCCATCGCGCCGAAGTCCAGCGGCTGGCCGCCGATCCGGCGCCTGATGTCGCGCTCGGCCTGCACCAGGTCACTGGCGCTGTCGGCGGCTAGGCGACGTGACATGGGACGATGGTACGCGGCGTCAGCGCGAAGCCAGCGCCTCGACGCGGGCGTGCAGTTCCGGCACGTAGGGCTGCGCTTCCGGCTTCATCAGTACGCTGCGCAAGATCCTGGCCTGGTCCTGGTCGGCGGCGACGTCGGGGTGTCGGCGGGTCATAGCGGCGGCGCCGACGGTCAGCGTGCTCACGAACACCGGGTTGTCCGCGTCGTTCATGCCGTCGGCGAGCATCCGGCCAGAGGCCTTGTCGATGGCCGCCATGGTGGTTCCCGCGGTGACGGGGAAGTAGCTGACGATGTCGAGCTCGGGGCGCTGGTACAGGCGCAGCGGGTCCGAGCCGGCCAGCAATCCGGCCCACTCCAGCGCCGCCTCCCTGCACGCCGCGAGCACCCGGCCGAGGCCATCGGGACGCGGGGGGAGCAGCTTGAAGGTCAGCCATAGCGCCGCGGCCGTGGCGCCGGCCCGCGAGCACTCCAGGCTGATCTCGCCGAGGTGCAGCTCCTCGCTGGTGAAGTACGTGTACGGCGAGTCGTGCGCGTAGAATCTGCCGACGCCTGGATCGGCGAACAGCACCGCGCCGCAGCCGTAGGGCTGCAGTCCGTGCTTGTGCGGGTCGACGACGACCGAGTCGCACCCGGCGATAGCGCGCCACGGCGTAGGGTCCAGCCCTGTCCGCCCGGGGCCCCCGGCGAGCAGCGTGAAGAACCCGCCGTAGGCCGCGTCGACGTGCACGCGCACGCCGTGCCTGCGGGCGACAGCGAGCACGTCGTGGACCTGGTCGATCGCGCCGAGGCCGGTTGTGCCCGCGGTGGCGACGACCGTGCCGATCGTGCCGCCCGCGAGCAGATCGTCGAGCGCGCCCGTGTCGATGCGCCCCGCGTCGTCGGTGCTGACCGCCGTGCCCTGCATGCCCAGCACGCCGCACATCCGCGCGTGCGTGTAATGCGCCTCGGTGCTGTAGGCGACGCCGCGGCCCGGATGCAGTTCTCGCGCCACGTACAGCGCCTCGAGGTTCGCGATCGTGCCGCTGCTGGTCAAGTGCCCGAGATGGGTGCTGAAGCCGAACATGGCGGCCAGGTCCTCGATCACCTCCTTCTCCATCTGCGAGGTGACCCTGCCGCCGTCGAGGGCATGATTGTTCGGGTTCACGAGCATCGCGGCGACGTACCCGGCGACGGCGGCCGGATGCGGCGGCTTCAGCATCTGGCCCGCGTAGCTGGGGTGGAAGTACGGGTAGTTGCCGCGCATCCGGCCCGCGAACTCCGCGAACGCGGCGTCGAACCGCTCGTCGCTGATCACCAGCGACGGGTGCGGCTCGAACGGCGGGTAGCTCGCCTGCCAGTCGGCGACCGCGTCCGCCGCACGGGCGAGCCAGCGCTTGATGTCCATGGCTAGGACCTGGCCGGCGGCCGGATGCCGCGGAACTCCCAGTCGCCGCCGAACGCGGTCGAGATGACCTCCTCGCTCGCGGTGGGCTGGGCGCCGTAATCCGCGGCGACCTTATCTGGCCCGGAGACAATGTGGTTGACGAGCCTGCCGAGGCCCTCGACCTCGACCTCCACGACGTCGCCGGGCTGTACCGGCCGGGAGTTGGCCGGTGTGCCAGAGAGCAGCACGTCGCCTGGGTACAGGGTGATCGTCCTGGCGATGTCGGCGACGAGGTAGTGCATGTCCCAGGCCATCTCGTCCGTCGAGCCGTCCTGGACGACGGCGCCGTTCACGTACGTGCGCAGCCGCTTGCGGCGGAAGTCCCAGCCGGTGACGAGGCCGGGGCCGAGCGGCGCGAGCGTGTCCGAGCCCTTGACCCGCAGCATCGACCCCGCGTCTGTGTCGCGGAAGTCGTGCAGCCCGAAGTCGTTGCCGACCGTGTAGCCGGCGACGAAGTCGCCCGCCTGCTCGGGGGACACGCCGCGGCAGGTCCTGCCGATCACGATCGCAACCTCGCCCTCGTAGTTCAGGTACTTGCAGTTGGCCGGCCTGATCACCGCTCCCTTGTGACCGAGGAGCGCCGAGACCGGCTTGTGAAAGTACGTGGGCGCGGAGGGCAGCGTCGCGCGGAACTCGGTGACCCTGCTGCGGTGGTTGAGGTGCACGGCGATGATCTTGCTGGGCGTGACGGGCGGCAGGTGGACGGCGTCGTCGGCGGGAACCCTGCGGCCGTCGCCCGCGACCAGGTCGTCGCCGTCCCTGCGCACCTGCACCGCGGCGCCGTCGAGCAGAATTCGCCGGTACTCCGGCATGCCGTCCTCCTCATGGCCCGTTCAGCCAGCCGCCGCCCAGCCGGCCGCGGGCCGGTCGAGCCACAGGTGCATCTGCCCCGTGCCGATCGAGTTCTCGTAGTCGCTGAACGGCCTCGCCGGCGCCGTCACCGCGGGGCCGCCGAGCGCCCCGATCATCATCAGGTAGTGCGCGAACCTGGCCTCCGGCCGCACCGTCAGGTAGTCATCCATCGTGTCTATCACCCGGGCGTGCTCGCCTGCCCGCAGCCAGCGGATCCTCTCCGCGTCGGCGGCCCTGGCGTGCGCTGTCCTGATGTGCGCGGGGTCGCTGGCCTCGTGCGCGCGCAGCTCGCGCAGGGACCAGAACGTGTGCGAGAGCGCGCCTGAGGCGACGAGCACGACCCGCCGGTCGGTAGCCGCGATCGCGGCGCCGATGGCACGGCCCGCCCGAAGGAAGTCCTCCGTGTCGCCGGTGTAGGCGGTGTTGCTGATCGACAGCCACCGCCGGTCCAGGCCCTTGCCCAGGTACGTCCACAGGTTCACGGTGGCGTAGTGCACGGGCAGGTAGGGGTCGTCGATCGGCGTGATCCACGTGCCGTGCGCGTCCGCCTGGCCGGCGATCGCGTGCGCGAGTTCCGGGTCGCCCCGCCAGTCGTACGGAACTCGGCACATGCCGCGGGGAAGTTCGTCGGAGGTGAACAAACCCGCCCGGGCTGGATGCGCTGCGACGACGAACTCGACCGTGGTGTGCCAGTGCGAGTCCAGGACCAGGACGGTGTCGTAGTCCAGGGACTCGAACACCTCCTCGCGGAGACGGCGCAGGCCAGGCACGAGGCTGATCTCCTTGCCCTCGTTGAGCTCCCTGCGCTGCTCGGGAGGCAGCATGATCGTCGGGACGTGCGCGAGCAGGCCCGCGCCAGCGACCTCACCCACGGTTGCCACTCATCGGCTGTCTCCTCCCGCGCGCCAGCCCTGCGGGGCGTACACGGTGTTCTTCACGTCGCAGTAGAAGTCGAAGCTCCAGGTGCCGCCCTCCCGGCCGATGCCGGATAGGCCGGCGCCGCCGAACGGGGCGCGCAGGTCCCTGACGAAGAAGCAGTTGACCCACACCGTGCCGGCGCGCAGCCGGGCGGAGACCCGCTCGGCTCGCTCCTCGTCGCCGGTGAACAGCGTGGCCGCCAGGCCGTACCTGGTGTCGTTGGCGATGCGGACGGCCTCGTCCTCCGCACCGAAGGTCTGAACGGTGAGCACGGGGCCGAAGACCTCCTCGGTGAGGATCTCCGAGCCTGGCCTCACGCCCGTGAGCAGCGTCGGCTGGTAGTAAAGGCCGCCGAGGCCGGGGTTGACCGCGCCGCCGAGGAGCAGGCTGGCGCCGCCGGCCAGCGCCCGCTGGACGAACCCGTCGATCCGCTCCAGGTGCGCGCGCGTGATGTTCGGGCCGATGTCGGTGTCCTCGTCGCGGGGATCGCCCTGGCGCAGCTTCGCCGCGCGCTCGACGACGCGCTCGGTGAACTCGGCGGCGACGGCGTCGTCGACCAGCAGCCTGGTGCCGGCGAGGCACACCTGCCCCGCGTTGTCGTACTGGCCGACTGCGTGCGAGGCGGCGAGGTCGAGGTCGGCGTCGGCGAAGACGATGAGCGGGGACTTGCCGCCGAGCTCGAGGGAGACCGGGGCCAGGTTCGCGCCCGCGGCCGCAGCTACGACCCGCCCGGTGGCCGCAGAACCGGTGAACGCGACCCGCGCGACGCCTTCGTGGGCCGCCAGCGGCGCGCCTGCGGCGTGGCCGAGGCCCTGGACCACGTTGAACACGCCGTCGGGCAGCCCGGCCTCGCTGGTGATGTCGGCGAGCAGGCTAGCCGTCAGCGGCGCCCACTCGGGCGGCTTGGCCACCACGGTGTTGCCGGCGGCGAGCGCCGGCGCGATCCGCCAGGTCGCCAGCATCAGCGGCGCGTTCCACGGCGTGATCACCGCGGTCACGCCGGCGGGCGCCCAGGACACCTCCTCGCGATGGCCGTTGACCTCTAGCCCGCCGCCGTCCAGCTCCGCCAGCCAGCCGGCGAAGAAGCGGAAGTTGTGCGCGACCCGCGGGATCACGCTGCGCCGGTGCGATCGCAGCAACGCGCCGTTGTCCGCGGTCTCGACGCTGGCGAGTTCGTCGGCGCGGTCGTCAATGCCGTCGGCGATTCTCCTGAGCACGGCTGCGCGGTCGGCCGCTGGTGTGCGCGCCCAGCCGGGAAACGCGGCGCTCGCGGCCTGCACCGCGGCGTCGACCTCGGCCTGGCCGCCGCTGGCGACGTGCGCGAGCGGCCGTTCGTCGATGGGGGACAGGTCAGTGAAGGCCTCGGCCGACGCGACCCGCCGCCCGCCGATCCAGTGCCGGGTGTCAACGTCCGTCCCGGCTACCCGCGCCACGTGGCCCTCGCCCATCACGTCCCGCCGTCGCCGCTCCGCCCGCCCGCAGCCCGCGCCGCGCGAGGTTCCTGATCGTTTGGAACCAAACACTACGAACCGGCCGCGAGCCCGGTCAAGCCGGGCCGCCGACCTCCTGCCCCCGGCGCCAACCCCACCTATGAACCCTTGGTGGCGCTATAACCCCACCAAGGGTTCATAGGTGGGCCTCCGGCCGCCGCACCGGGGGGTCGGAAGCGGCGGGGGAGGCGGGGGAGGCGGGGGAGGCGGAGCGCGGAGCGGGCTAGGCCTTGTCGGACAGGACATGGCCGCCGTCCCAGGTGACGCCGACCTGGCGGTAGTAGCCGCCGATGATCTCGCTGACCTCCAGGTCGGCGAGTTCCTCGGTCGGGGACTCGAAGAGCTCGAGGGTCGCGGCGCCGCGCCAGGCGGGGCCGGCCTCGACGCTCGCGCTGCCTGAGGAGATCAGCTCGCTGAGCGCGTCGGGCGCGCCCTTCTCGACGGAGGGCATCCAACGATGGTGGGCCATCGGGTGGGCGTTCACGAAGCCGTTGGCCGGGGCTTGCTCGCGCAGGGTCACGACGGCCTGGGCGAGCCGCCGGCCGCCGGCGGACAACGTGCCCGCGAACACGCCGCCTGGCGCGATCCTCGGCGCCGCCCGGCCGAACGGGTGCGGCCTGGTCTGGTGGATCGAGCCCAGCTTCTTCGGGTAGCCCTGGACGAGCCCGCGCGCGAGCGCGAAGTCCGTGTCGACCCAGATGAACACGCACCGGGAGAACAACCGTCCGGAGAACGTGCACCGGACGACGGCGAAGCACTCGGAGTACTGCGCCCTGACCGGGTCGAGCAGCTCATCGCCCGCGGCCCCGCAGGACTGCCAGTCCGCCCAGATCAGCGCCACCGCGCCGGGATCGGTGCCGGCGAGGCTGAGCGGGTCAGGCAGCAGCCTCGCCACGTTCGCGGGATCCGTCCGGTACTCGACGGTGAGCAGGTCGCCCGAGTAGTACCAGGGTGGCGGCGGCAGCAGCGAAGCCCGGCCGGTCGCGGTCCGCGGATAGAAGAACCCGGTCGTCTCGGCCACATCTGCTCCCTGATCGATCCTTGCCCGCCTATTGTGCGGGCAGTTACGCTTCCAGATCATTTGTAACCGAACGTTCCTTGGCTGGAGTCACAGTGCAGCACGTGCCGGGCGCCGATCACGCCAGCATCGCCGAGCGGCTGCGGGCGGAGAACGTGGACGTGGTCAGGGTCTCCTATCCGGACCTGATCGGCGTGGATCGCGGCCGCGACGTGCTGATCGAAGAACTGGGCGCCGCG
>DASUHI010000163.1:0-17390 GCA_036273575.1 Streptosporangiaceae bacterium
CTGGGCAGAAGCCGACGTGACGGTCGACGCGGCGCTCGAAGCCGGCGCGGTCGGCGCCAGGATGACCGGCGGCGGCTTCGGCGGCTCGGTCATAGCGCTGGTTCCCGCTGAGCTGTCCGGCGCGGTGAGCGACGCGGTTGAAGCTCAGTTCCGCCGCCGCGGCTGGCGGCCGCCGGCCGTGACGCCTGTCGTGCCGTCCCAGGGCGCCAGCCGCGTGCGCTGATGTCCGGCGGCGCCGGCGTGCGCTTCTACGTCGCCAGCTAGACACGCGCCGATTCCGTCCATGCGATCCTTGCGTCCAGCTGCTCCAGGTGGCCCTCGCGGATCCACGTCGACTGCGGTTCGACGCCGAGGCGGGCGAGCGCCGCGCATGTCGCGGCCGTCATGCGCTGCTGGTCGGCGACGCACGCGGCGACGTCGGCGGGGACCGCCATGCCATAGGCGTCGCAGAACACCTCGATCCGGCGACGGCGATCCGGCGGCTCCGGATATCGCAGCCACCGCACGCACTCCTCGTCGTCGCGGAACGGCGCCGCGTACTCGAGCGCGTAGGCAACGTCAAAGTCGGGCGGCGCGGGCCTCGCCATGTCCCAGTCGATCAGCCCCGCGATCTCGCGGCCGCGCCAGACCGTGTTCCACGGCCCGAAGTCGCCGTGACAGACGACCTCGCCCGGCGCGCAGGTCCCGGCTCCGGATGCCCACTCGCTCGCCTGCGCTGGCTGAAAGCCCGCGACGATGTCGTGGTAGCGGCGCAGGAACCTGGCCCACTGCCGCAGGGCAGCTTCGGGCACGATGCGCGCCCAGCCGTCTGCTCCCGACTCGCCGTCGATCCAGGTCAGGATCTCCTCCTCGCCGTCGGTTCCGATCACCGCGGGAGCGGGGAACCCGGCCGCGGCCAGGTAGCGAAGCAGCCCGTGCACCGCCGGCGACCAGGCCGCGAGCGGCCGCCGGACCGTGCCGCCGGTCCGCCGTATCCGCTGCGTCACGGCCGAGGTCAGATCACGAGGCCCAGGCCGCCGTCGACGACCAGGGTCTGGCCGGTCGCGTAGCGGGTGCCGATCAGGGCCAGCGCGGCGTCCGCGATGTCGTCGGCCGTCGCGACCCGGTGCAGCGGCGCGACGAGTTCGACGCCCGCCTTTCGTTCGTGCCAGTCCTGCGTCCAGGGCGTCGCGACCAGGCCAGGGGCCACGGCGTTGACGCGGACACCGCCGCCCGCGTGCTTGGCCATGATCGTCGTGAGGTGGTCGAGCGCCGCCTTGGACACCGCGTACGGCAGCGAACTCCCTGTCTGCCTGACACCGGCGAGCGAGGTGACGTTGACGATCCAGCCGTCGTCGGCACGCCGCAGCAGGGGCAGCGCGGCCTGGCTGACCAGGAACGTGCCGACCAGGTTGGTGCGCAGCACCGTGTTCCAGTGCTCCGCCGTGACGGCGTCGATGTCGGGCAGCGGGACATCGACGGTCACGCCAGCGTTGTTGACCAGCCCGTCGAGGCGTCCCCACCGCTGGTCGGCGGCGGCGACCAGCGCCGCGGCCGTGCACGGGTCGCCGATGTCACCCTGGACGTAGACGGCGTCCGCGAGCTCGGCCGCTACGCGCTGGCCGGCCTGCGCCGAGGTCGCCGAGTTGACCACGATCCCGGCCCCGAGAGCCGACAGGCGCCGCGCGATCGCCGCGCCGATCCCGCTTGACGACCCTGTCACGATGACGGCCTGACCGCTGAGGTCCATGGTGATCCTTCCGCCTTGCGGGCGTGCCCGGCGCGAGCCTATTCGCCGCTGTCCGGCTCGACGGAGCCGATGACGGGAACGACCCGGCCGACGGCGGTCGGCGCGCCAGGCAGCCCGCCAGGGGCAGAGGCGTAGGCAGGGACGCCGACGCACGTGAAGAGCAGGCCGTCAAGCGGCTCACCGAGCAGGGCCGGTATCTCACTGTCGAGGAATGTCATTCCGCTGGCCCCCGCGCCGAGGGCGTACGCGAGCAGGTGCAGCCTGCCTTCGACCAGCCCGGCTGCGAGCTGCGCTTCGCGGTACCGCAGGTCGCTGAGCTGGGCGACGTCGGCGGCGGAGATCACAACGAACGCCGCGTCGCGGCCGAGCGCCTGGTCCATGCACACCCAGCACAGCTCGTCGCGCAGATCGCCCGCCCGCACAGGGGCCGACAAGGCCGGCCAGCGGTACAGGCCAGGCCCGAATCCCTCGACATGGTGCACCGCGACGAAGTGCGGCAGGTCAATTCCGCGCGTCGCAGCCTGCATGCAGGTGCGGAGCAGGCTGCCGGACAGGGCGCGGGCCGGGTCCATCCGCCGCTGGCTGCCGCGCCTGCGCACCACCTCTTCGACGGGAGCGCCCGACTGCGCGGGCGTGACCACGGGCGCCCCAGCCTCCCAGGCCGCGCCGAGAGCATCCTGAGCTCCGGCCCGTTGTGCCGCGGTGACGAGAGGGAACTCCACGGGCGCCGCGTCAACGAGGCCCGCGACCGCTTGACCGCCTGGCTCGATGGCCGGTGAACCTTCTCCGAGCGCGACGACAGCGACCGGGAACTCGTGCACGCCGTCCGCTCCGACCAGCGCGGTGACCTGCTCGTCAGGGAACGCGCTGTACAGCCGCGCCCCGATCCCGGCGGAACCGGCGGCAGCAAGTAGCTGCGCGAGTGCTGTGCCCGCATCCCAGTAGATGTGGCGAAAGCCGCGCTCGCGGTATCGCCACCCGGTCCGCCACGGCACGCCCGTGACGATGACCGCGGGCACCCCGGCGGCCGGCGCCGGTCCGATCCGCACCAGCGCGTGTTCCCATGGGTCGTACCAGTGCACGCCCTCTGCGAGTCGCGAGCCTTCAGGGACCGCGACATACAGCTCAAGGGGGAAGCGGCCGCCGGCCGACCCCGCCGCGCGGAACAACCATGTCCTGGCCGGACGCTGCATCGTGCGGACGACTCCGGCGCACAAATACAGCAAGCGTGACAGGCCGGGCAGGTCAAGGTCAGCGCGGGCGACACTGGCCGTGCCGCCGAGCACCGCGACGGCCGGGACATCGGTCGGCCGCAGGCCACGCGGCAGGGGCACGCGCGGCAGCGGTTCGCCGAATCGCTTGTAGAACCACGGGAAACGGGTCTCGTCGTCGGTTCTGAAGTCTGCCAGCACACGGGGGTCGCTGACCGGCGGCATCCAGTCCGCGTCAGGCAGGGAGCGATGCTTGCAGTACCAGCCGCCGTCGTAGGACGTGAGCCGGTGCAATATCTGGCTCGCGGTCTCCTGGGCCGTGGCGGGATCAGCCATAACCTAGGACATATCATTCGCCGCCCCGCCGGCCGGCACGCGGGTCGTTCAGCTACCTGGACGTCTGCTCCGGATATCGCCATTCACTCAGCGGAATCGCTCAGGCGCAGGGACGTGCCGAGCCGGCCGGCCAGGTCCGCGGCGCGGCTGAGCTCGGCCCTGCTGAACGCGGTGCCGTGGCGGGTGAAGTGCAGGTGCGTTCTAGTGGTCTGAGTGGTGGTTGGCCCGGCCGCTCCGGCGGCCGGGCCAATCAGCCGCAGGCGAATGCCGTTCTTCCAGGTCAGGTCCGCCACGGCGGCGCCGTTTGGGTCCGAGGAGGTGACCAGCTCGCCGTCGAGCAGTTCCGAGAAGAGCTTTGTTGCGCCAGAAAGATCAGTCACGCGGTGTTCGAGCAGTGCGAATGCCGAGGCTGGCCCCGGGTCCGGCAGCTCGGCGGGCGCCGCGAGCGTGGGCGTGCCTGACTGCCTCGCGATCTGGACGACGATCCCGTGTGCGTCCCTGGGGTGCAAGAACGCCTCCTGCCAGGCCGGGTTGGAGAGGTCGACGCCGACCGGCTCGATGCCCATGTTGCGCGCGGCGGACAGGGTCCTGCCGATGTCGCCGACGAGGAATGTGACGTGGTGCGGGCCCGGGCCGCGCGAGGTCAGGAAGCGCTCGAGGAACGCCCCGCCCGCGCTGCTGGCGGGAGTCAGCAGCTCGATCTTCGGGCCTTTGGCGAACCGCAGCTGTCCCCACCAGTAGCCGGGCGAGTCGCCGCCGTACACCCACGTCCCGCCCAGCAGGCCGGCGAACAGCTGCCAGCCGTCGGTGAGCGTCCTGGTGCCGATCGCGACGTGATCGAGGACGGCCCGCTGCATGGTCCGGTCCGTGCTGCGTGTCACTAATCCGCTCCAGGGTCGGCCGCTCAGAACGAAGCGCAATCTTCCCACGAGCGGCCCGCGGGGCACGCCGCAGGCTTGATCGGTGCGCCGCACGCGGATACTTTGACCAGGCCAGCGGCGGTACGCCCGGAGACAGGCTGCCCTCGCGGTGCGCGCAAAAGGGGGTTCAGGTGGATAAGGACTTGGCAGGACAGGTCGTTGAGATCGCTCAGCGAGTCGTGGCCAGCGGTGCGATCTCAGCCAACGGGCACGGCAACGTCAGCGTCCGGGTGCCTGGCGCGGACGAGATGTACTTCACCGCGGGCCCGTCCCTGCGCGGTCATCCCGTTTCCGCGGTCGTGCGGGTCGGGCTCGACGGGACGCTGCTCGAAGGGGACTTGCCGCCGATTCAGGGGGCCGTGGTCGCCATGCACACGGCCATGTACGCCGATCACCAGGACGTGGGCTGCGTGCTGCACACCCACTCGCCGTACGCCACGGCGTACGCCGTGGCGCACAGGCCGATCGGGTGCTGGGTGGAGGCCATGGCCATGTTCGGGCTGGCGGACGGCGTGCCGGTGGCCGGCTACGGGCCGCGTGGTTCCCACGAGGCGATTGCGAACATCAGGGCGGCGGTGACGCCGGGAGTGCCTGGGGTACTGCTGGCCAATCACGGCGTGCTGGTGTTCCACCGGACTCCTGACCTCGCAGTTCTCGTGGGCGGAGTGATCGAAGAGGCGGCCCAGGCCGGTATCAATGCGGGCGGGCTCGGTGGCCCGGTCGATATTCCTGCTGACCTGCGCGCCGCGGCGCTCCAGCGGGCGACGACGTTCAGCTCCCGGGGGACGGTTCGCGCCTGATCCGGGGGCACGCGCGGTGCCGACTACAGGGTCGAGAGGAAGCGTGAGCTGCTTGTGAACGTCGCGCCGCGCTCCTGATGAGTTCAGCCGAGGACGGCGCAAGATGGTCAGGAGACGAACTGCTGGCCGCCGTCAACGTCGTAGGTCGCGCCGGTGAGCGCGGTGTTTGTCATGATGTGGACGGCGAGCGCGGCCACATCGGCGGGACCGACGACGCGGCCGATGAGGAGCGTGGCCCGCAGCTCGTTCCTGCGCGCCTCGAGCTCGTCTCCGAGCAGTGACGCCGACAGCGGTGTGTCGACGAAGCCGGGGGCGATGACGTTGACCCTGACTGGAGCGAGTTCGAGTGCGAGCGCGGCCGCGAACGGCGGCATGGCGGCGGTGGCGGCGGAGACGAGCCCTGAGCCACGGCGGACGCGCCGGCCGCCTGTGCCGCCGATGAGCAGGAGGGCGGCGCCTGGCCGCATCTTGGGCGCCGCGTTCCGCGCGACCTCGAGGCTGAGCACTATATGGTCGCTGAGCGCACGGCGGGCCTCGTCCGCGTCCATTTCGAGCACTGGCTTATAGTTCGGGCCGCCGGCGGTCACGAGCACGTGGTCGATCGATGCTGGCAGGTCCTGGAAGAACCGTGCCAGCGCGGCGGTGTCGTTGGCGTCGAACGCGGCGGTGCGGCCGGCGCCGACGTCGGCCGCCGCCTGGCCAAGCCTGCCAGGATCGCGGCCGGTGATCACGACGTCCGCGCCCTCGGCGCGGGCGAGCCTCGCGGTCTCAAGCCCGATCCCTGCGCTGCCGCCGATCACGACGACCGTCTGACCGGCCAGTTGCGATTCGCGCTGCGCAGAACCAGGGGCGGGTGCGCTTGCCATATCCGAGTGGCTACGCTGGCGGGGCTTGGTCCGCGGGCAGGTCCGCGACCATGCCGGCCTGCTGGAGTATCGAGCGTGCCTGGGGCGCGGTGCCGCCGCGGGCGATGATGTCGTAGCGGGTGGCGGTCAGGGTCTTGGCCGAGGAGAAGTCGCGCCGTCCCCTGGTTGCCGCGTGGGTGGCGAAGCCGAAGATCGCCCCCCAGGCCGCGCCGATCAGCAAACCGCCGAGGATCAGCCCGATCCACGTGGGGCCGGTGGTGAAGAGGCCCACGAGAAGGCCGATGAACAGGCCGAACCACGCGCCGCTCGCGGCGCCGGCCATGGCCGCCCTCGCTCTGGTGAGCCGGCCGGTGACGCGCTCGACCAAGCGCAAGCCAGAGCCGACGATGTCCAGGTTCTCGACAGGGAAGCGCTCGTCGGACAGCCGGTCCACCGCTTGCTGCGCCTGTTCATAGGAGGTGTAGCTGCTCACGGTGTTCCACGCCATGCCCGCCTGGTCTAGGCGCGGGGTGTTGAGGTCGGCCATCGTGTGCTCCTCGTCCCCTTGCCGGCCACGTCCTGCGGCCGGACAGTCGGCTCAGCCGCAGTAATTAGGCCTCCCCCTCCCGTTGCGGGGGCAAACTCGGCGGGCGGTCGCGCCGGGCCCGGGGCGGGCGGTCGCGGGCCGCAGGGCCGGCGGTTCACGGGGCTTGCCTGGGTACCGTCAGCAGCGGCCACGGGATATGCGGAGCTTCCGAATGAGGTAGTCACCGCCGTCAACGGCGTCGAGTACGCCTACCGTGACACCGGCGATACCAGCGAAGGCACGGTGTCGCTGGTCCGGCTCCAGCTGCGGCAACCTCGACAACTGGGACCCGGTCACAGCAGATCGCGCTGGTGCGCCCGGCTATCGTCCGCAGGCTGGTACTGGCATCCTTGACGCATGCAGAGCGTGTACGAGGCCGCGGGAGGGACCGAGGGCCTGCTCCGGTTGGCTGAGGCGTGGCACGAGCGCGTCATGGCCGACGAGGTGGTCAGTCACGCGTTCAGCCATGGAATCCACCCACAGCACAGCGAGCGGCTCGCCGCGTACTGGGTTGAGGCCCTCGGCGGGCCGGCCGCATATTCCGGGGTCTACGGGAGCGAGACCTCCGTGGTGCGGATCCACAGCGGCAACGGCCCGCACGAGGAGATGGATGGCCGCGCGATCGCCTGTTTCGACCAGGCGCTGGGCGACGTCGGCCTCGATCCGGCCGAGCCGCTCTCGCGGGTGCTGCACGACTACTTCGCCTGGGCGGCCACGACGACCATGTCGCAATACCACGACTCCGCCGACGACGTTCCCGAGGGACTGACCATCCCGCGATGGTCATGGGAGGGGCTAACCGGCTGAGGCGGGCTGACCAGGCGGCAGCGCAGGCGTTCCGGCGTCGAGGAGGCGATGTAGGACTCGATGTCGTCGCCACAGATCTTTCCGTGCGGGAACTGCCCGACCATGTGTCCCGCGATGGTCCCGCCGAATTCCCACCCGGCCTGCTCCGCCAGCCGCACGACGGCCGCGTGTAGCTCCTCGCCCGTGACGTGCGGCTGCCGCAGAAAGTACTGTCGCCCCGCGTCAAGCAGCCGGGCAAACCGCACGTCCTCATCCAGGACCAAATCGCTCACAACATGACGTTCGCAACACTGCCCGCAGGCCGGCGATCCGCCGAGCGGGAAAGGGATCCGGGCGTAACCAGACGCCCGGGCTGATGCCGCTCGCATGCGGGCTGGTATGCAGGAGGAACGGTGTGCGGACAGCAGACGGGGGATCTTGATGTCCGTTACTGGCAGTTCCAGCCGTGTCGCCGCGACTGCCCGGGAAGGTCAGCCCGACGGCCGTCGCTGGCTCGTGCTCGGCGTCGTGGGGCTGGCTCAGCTGATGATCGTGCTCGACATCACGGTCATGAACATCGCGCTGCCGTCCGCGCAGCAGGCGCTGCACTTCTCGAACGCCGACCGGCAGTGGGTGATCACCGCGTACTCGCTGGCGTTCGGCAGCCTGCTGTTGTTCGGCGGGCGGCTCGGCGACCTGTTCGGCCGGAAGGTCGTCTTCCTCACCGGCTTGATCGGCTTCGCGGTCGCGTCCGCGGTGGGCGGCGCGTCGGTGAACCTGGCGATGCTGCTGACGTCGCGCGCCTGCCAGGGCGCGTTCGCCGCGCTGCTCGCACCCGCGGCGCTGTCGGTGCTGACGACGACGTTCACAGATGCGAGTGAGCGGGGCAAGGCGTTCGGCGTTTACGGGGCCATCGCCGGCGGTGGGGGGCTGGTGGGCCTGCTCTTGGGCGGCGTCCTGACCGAGTACCTCGACTGGCGCTGGTGCCTGTACGTGAACCTGCTGTTCGCCGCGCTCGCTGCCTTCGGGGCCGCGGTCCTGCTGCCGCGACGCCGGAGCGCGGCCGGGCCCGCGCACCTCGACGTCGTCGGCGTCGCGGTCGGATCAGCGGCGATGTTCTGCCTGGTCTACGGGTTCGCCAACGCCTCGACCCACAACTGGCACACGCCCTCTACGTGGGGCTTCCTGCTGGCAGGCGTTGTGCTGCTGATCGCGTTCGCGGTCGAGCAGGCCCGCACCGCTCATCCGCTGCTGCCGCCTCGCGTGGTCCTGGACCGCAACCGCGCCGGGGCGTACCTGACGATCTTCGTTGTCGGCGCGGCGATGTTCGGCCTGTTCTTGTTCCTCACGTTCTACCTGCAGACGACGCTCGGCTTCTCGCCGGTGATGACCGGCATCGCGTTCATCCCGGCCGTCGCGATGCTGATGCTCTTCGCCCAGATCTCCAACATCGTGCTGTTGCCGCGCATCGGGCCCAAGTACATCATCGGGTTCGGCATGCTGATCGCGGCCGGCGGGATGGCGTGGCTCACGATGATCGGCGTTCACTCCTCGTACACCTCCGCCGTGCTCGGCCCGTTGCTGCTTGCTGGGGCGGGCCTCGGCCTGTCCGTGGCGCCTGCCTTCAACACCGGCACTTTCGGCGTCGCGGCGAGCGACGCGGGCGTTGCGTCGGCGACGCTCAATGTCGGCCAGCAGCTCGGCGGCTCGATCGGAACCGCGCTGCTCAACACCATCGCCACTAGCGCGGCCGCGACGTACGTCGCCAGTCATCTCACCCCAGCGGCCGCAGCGTCGCCGACGGCACGAGCGGCAGTCCGCGCGAGCGCCGCCGTGCATGGCTACACGACCGCGTTCTGGTGGACGGCCGGAATCTTCGCTGGCGGCGCGATCGTCTGTTCGGCGCTCATGCGCCGGGGGCCGGCGACCGGTCCAGCTGAGGCACCGGAGAGCGTCCCGGTCACGGCCGCGTCGTCGAGGCCGTAGGCCGCCTGCTGGGAATAGCGGGGCCGCGAGGCTGTTGTGATACATGCAAACGCATATATCTGATCTCCGGCCGGAAGGGCCGCCGGGGCGGAGCGCAGGAGGCATGCATGCAGTTCGGGATCTTCTCGGTCAGCGACATCACCCGGGATCCCGTGTCCGGGCAGACGCCAACCGAGGCCCAGCGGATCGACGGCATCGTGCGGATCGCGCAGAAGGCCGAGGAAGTGGGCCTTGACGTGTTCGCGATCGGGGAGCACCACAATCCGCCGTTCTTCTCCTCGTCGCCGGCGACGCTGCTCGCGTTCATCGCGGCCAGCACCAGGCGGCTCATCCTGTCCACCGCCACGACACTGATCACGACCAACGACCCGGTGCGCATCGCCGAGGAGTACGCGATGCTGCAGCACCTGTCGAAGGGGCGGATGGACCTTATGCTCGGGCGCGGCAACACCGCGCCGGTCTACCCGTGGTTCGGCCAGGACATCGCCCAGGGGTTGCCGCTGGCGCTCGAGAACTACAACCTGCTGCACCGGCTCTGGCGCGAGGACGTCGTGGACTGGCAGGGCAAGTACCGCACGCCCCTGCAGGGTTTCACGTCCATCCCGCGACCGCTTGACGACGTCCCGCCGTTCGTCTGGCATGGCTCGATCCGCAGCCCGGAGATCGCCGAGCAAGCCGCCTACTACGGCGACGGGTTCTTCGCCAACAACATCTTCTGGCCTAAAGAGCACTACATGCGCTTGATCCGGTTTTACCGGCAGCGCTACGCACACTACGGCCACGGCACCGAGAAGCAAGCGATCGTCGGCCTAGGCGGCCAGGCGTACATCGCCAGGAACTCCCAGGACGCCAGGCGCGACTTCCGGCCCTACTTCAACGAGGCGCCCGTCTACGGCCACGGGCCCTCGATGGAGGACTTCATGGACCTCACGCCGCTCTCGGTAGGGAGCCCGCAGGAGGTCATCGACAAGACCATGACCTTCCGCGAGCACTTCGGCGACTATCAGCGCCAGCTGTTCCTGATGGATCACGCTGGCCTGCCGCTCAAGACCGTGCTTGACCAGCTTGACCTGCTCGGCGACCAGGTGGTCCCGGTGCTGCGCAAGGAAACCGAGGCCAGGCGTGACCCGGAGACCCCTGACGCGGCGACGCACGCGAGCCTGGTCACGGCCAAGTACGGCGGCCAGCCCGCGCGTCAGCCGCGGCCGAGGGCCAACCGCGGCGACAACACCGCCGGTCCTGTGCCGTACGCGGACGCCGACGATGTCTGACGCCAGGACCTCCAACGACGCGTGGGAGGCGCTGCTGTCCGCGCACGCGGTGCTGACCAAGCGGTTCGGCGCTGAAGACCTCTGGCGCCATGTGTCCATGCGCGAGTACGACGTGCTGTACACCCTCGCCAAGTGCCATGAGCCGATCCGCATCAGCGAGCTGAACCGCCACGTGCTGCTCAGCCAGCCGGCCCTCTCGCGTCTTGTGCAGCGGCTCTGCAGGCGCGGCGTGATCGCGAGCGCCTCCGACGCGGCAGACGGCCGCGGCGTCCGCGTGTCGCTGACCGACGCGGGGCGCGATCTGCAGTGCCGGATCGGCAGGCAGCACGCCCGCAGCGTCGCCCGTGCGATGACCGCCGCGCTGAGCCGCGACGAGGTAAGGGCGCTCGAAGCGATCTGCCTCAAGCTTGCGCGAGACGGGGCGGCCGACATGACAGGGCGGCCGGCGTGACGTCTGCCACCCAGGCCACGACCTTCCGGCTCGTCGAGGTCAGCGCGGGCACCGGCGACGCCTCTTCGACCCGGCTGCTGGCCGACCGGGTCGCCGAGCGCGCGACGGCGATCGCCGCCAGCCATGGCGCCCGCGTCACGACCAGCGTCATCGAGCTGCGCGAGCTCGCGACGGACGTCTCCACGGCGCTCGTCTCGCAGCTGACCACGCCGCGGCTGCAGCAGGCCATCGCCCTTCTCGGCGAAGCCGACGGCATCGTCGCGAGTACCCCTGTGTATAAGGCGGGGCCGAGCGGGCTGTTCAACTCCTTCTTTGATGTCCTCGACAACGAACTGCTCATCGCGAAGCCGGTCGTGCTCGCGGCGACGGCGGGAACCGCCCGGCACGCGCTGGTCCCCGACGACCAGATGCGGCCGCTGTTCGCCTACCTGCGCGCGATGACGGCTCCGACCTCGGTGTTCGCCGCACCGGAGGACTGGGGTGACCCCGCCTTGCAGGCGCGCATCGGCAGGGCCGCGCTCGAGCTCGTCGTGCTGATGGAGAGCGGGTTCAGCCAGCAGATCAGGAACGAATCGTGGCAGGCCTATCAGCACGAGAACGGCACGGCCGGCGGAACTGAGGTCCCCATCGACCTCGACACCGACCTCATGCGCCTCGCCACGGGCGGGTCCGCCCCCTGACTGCGGGTCTGGATGCGTCATCGCATCCAGCCGGTATGGGTGTCACCTCGATACGCGGCTGTGCCGGTGCCCGGGTCAGCTTGTCGTCCATGGGCGAAGCTTGTCGGGATTGAGGATGGCCCAGATGCGCTTGATCCGCTCTCCCGCGATGTCGAACGCGTACACGGCGACCGTGCGGCCGTCCAGCAAGGCGGTCAGGCCCGGCTGGCCGTTGACGGTGCGTTCGAGGAAGGTGAGGTCGCCGCGCGCCTGGCTGGCGAGACTGGCCAGGTAGCGGGCGATCTCCTCGGCGCCTTCGATGGGCTGGAGCGCGGCACTGACCACGCCGCCGCCGTCGCCCGTCGCTACCGCCTCGGGGTCGAGGAGGCCGACGAGCGCGCTGATGTCGCTGGCTTCCCATGCTTGCTTGAACTCCCTGACGATGCCGGCCCGGTCGGCAGACGGGGTCGCGGGAACCTCCGCGGCGCGGATGCGACGGCGGGCCCAGGTAGCCAGCTGGCGGCAGGCGCCCGGCGTACGCCCGACGATTCGCGCCACTTCGGCGAAGGTGTAGCGGAATACGTCGTGCAAGATGAACGCGACCCGCTCGGCCGGTGTCATCGCCTCGAGCACCACGAGGAAGGCCATGCTGACCGACTCGTCCAGGGTGACCCGGTCCGCTGGGTCGACGGCGGCGCCGCCTTGCCTGCCGCTCACGTGCCCGGCTCCTGGCAGCGGCTCGGGTATCCACTCGCCCACGTAGCGCTCCCGGCGCGCCCGCGCCGAGCCGAGCAGGTCCAGGCAGATGCGGCTGGTCACCGTCGTCAGCCACGCACCAGGAGATTCGATGGCGCTCTGCTGTTCCCTGGACATGGCGTACCAGCGGACGTAGGCCTCCTGGACGGCGTCCTCGGCCTCCGCAAGGGAACCCATGAGCCGGTACGCCAGGTTGATCAGGTGACCCCGCTCGCTCATGACCGCGTTCAGGTCCTGGTCGGGTCCGCCGTTTCCTGGCTGGTGCTGGCTGGTCATGGTCTCGGCTATCCCCTCGGTCGCGGTTGCCCTCACTACTACCTCCGACGAGACACCGCGGCGAACTGTGAGGCGTGCCGACTCCAGGGATCTCTCAGCGGCTGAGGTCTCACGGAGGGGCTAGCCGGCGGTGTCCGCGTGAGCAGCCTCGGCGCGGTCGCGAATGCCGAGCAGCATCCTGCGCATCATCGGGAAGTCGCCGAATTCATTGAGGATGACGGAGAAGAACGACATCGCCCGGTGGTTCCAGTCGAGGTGGATGCGCAGCCGGGTGACCAGCCTGGTCCGGCCCTTGGGGAGCGGGGTTAGCCGCCACGACCAGGTGCTGAGCGGCTGCTGCCAGAGCAGCCACTTGTGCTGCTCGAAACCGGCCACCTTGAACGCCGTGACATCAGACGGCGTTGGTGACATCGGGACCCACTGGCCGACCTCCAGGTGCTGGTACTCCGGAAGGATCGCCCACGCGCTGGGGTGGGCGAGGTTGTCGAGCAGGTCGTTGGCATAGAAGCCGGCCCTCAGGCAGCCGGCCTGGACCAGCCACGGCCAGACCTCGTCCGGAGGCGCGTAGATCGTGATCGCGCGAGTGGACTCGTAGGCGACATCGGTGATGACGTCGTCGCCTGGCATGGGCGCTTCGACCTCAGCGTCCGTCGCGCCCCAACGCTGGTGCCAGCTGCGGTACAGCGGCGCGGTCACGAACCTGGGCAGGTCTGCGATGACGTGCCGCACCTCCGCAGTCAACTCCGACGCGGTGGGACGCGGCCGCCGCGGAGGGCTCGTTGTCGACATGGCGGGTGCCTCCTCATCGGCCGGCGCGATGTCACTCCGTGCTTTCCACTTCACGGCCCTGCCCGACCGGGATATAGAGGCGAACGTCCCGTCCCAGGTCCTGGGCGTTCGGCGGGCGACCATGAGGACCTTTGACTCTGACCCGATCACCGGCCGGCGAGCCACGATGGTCGGTGGAGGCGATGGCCATGAGCGTCAGCGATGGCTCGGACAGCCGCAGCGCCCTGGACGCCGCCCTGGACATCCACCGGGTGCGGCAGTACTTCGACGTGATAGTCAGGGGACGGGACGTGGCACTTGCTGCCCGTAAGGATGTGAGGTTCCTGCAGGCGCTACGGCGCGGGATGCTCCCGCTGCCTGTTGACCGCCAGCCTGCGCCAGGACAGGTTTTCGAACCGATGCAAGGCGAACCGCCGCCCGCGCTCCTGGGTCGGGTCGGCGTGGTGGCTACCGGCGGCAGTGGCGCAATGGCGTGCCTGGTCGGCGTCGCCAAGGCGCTCGAAGACTGCGGGACCGCTGTGTCGGTCTACTCGGTGTGCTCAGGATCTGCCCTGTTCGGCTTCCCGCTCGGCGCCGGCATGCCGCCCGACGAGGTCGCCGAGCTGACCGCCTCGGCGCGGCCCAGCGACTACGTCGACGTCGGCTGGCGCGAGCTCGCGGCGCTCGCTCCGACGCTGGGGCGCGGCTGGAACGGGGTTCTGCGCGGCGACAAGCTCGAGCATTTCTTCGAAGGGCAGCTGGGCGGCCTGACGCTGCGGCAGCTGAAGACACCGACGTACGCACCGATATGGAACGTCGAGCACAACCGGCTGGAGTTCATCGGACCGCGCACGTACCCGGATATGCCCGTGGCGCACGCGATACGTCTGGCCGTGTCGATGCCGCTGCTGATGCAGCCGGTGATGCTGGACGGGCTGTCCTGGTGCGACGGCGGCATTGTCGATATCTTCCCGGTGCGCCCGGTGCTCGACATCGAGCCAGCCGTCGACGTCGCCATCGCCGTCAACGGCTTCTACCCGAGCGAGTTCCGTGGAGACGATGTCACCGGCTGGAACGACCGGTTGTTCAGTATCCTCGCAGCTGCCTCGCAGGTGCGCACCAGCCAGCACGCCCAGCTCGCCAGGGAGCACCTGGCCAGGTTGCGCCGCGAGGCCCGGACGCTCCTTGTCGAGCCCGTGCCGTACGGGACGGTCGCCGGGACCGGCTTCTACGAGCAGTTCCTCGACAACCGCGAGTGGCCCGCCTTCATGCGTTCAGGACGGTCGGCGATGCTTGCCGCCTTGCAGCTGGAAGCTCTCACTCGGGCCTGACCCGCTTGGGCCCTCAGCCGACGGCCGCGCCGGCTAGGGGCTGAGCGAGGGTGATCGCGGTCCGCCGTCACGGCACAGGCGTGGGAACGAACTTGACGATGGCGTCGGCAACCGCGGCCGGGTTGTCGACCATGACCCACGTTCCTGCTGCAGGAACCTGAACGAGCGTGGCGTGGGGAAACTCAGACTCGAGTCGCCGCGCTCCGTCTATCGGGAAGAAGGTGCACGAGTCGCCCCAGATCAGCAGCACTGGACGGTCGAACCGCGGAATCTGGCTGGCGGCGTCGAGGAAGAGCTCAGGACGGAAGCTGCCCTGGGCCGCGACGAGGTCGCCGACTATCTGCGGATCGCGCGACGGCGGGCCGAAGAACGATACTGCCCGGTCATCGTCCAGCCCGTTCACGGTGACCGAGGCGGTCAGCCTGCGCCGCGCGCCAGGCGACCTGAGCTGCAGCCGGATCAGCGACCTGGCGAGCCCGGGCAGCGTGCGGCACAGCGCTGCCGCCTTCTTGAGCTTGTCCGGCGGGAACTGGTCGTAGTTCTCGCAGTTCGTCAGCACGAGCCGGCCGACCCGCGTGAGTGCCGGATGGCTGCTGGCCAGCGACAGCAGGAGCAGCCCGCCGGCCGTGTCGTTGGCGACCACGGTGACGTCGTGCAGGTCGAGCAGTTCGAGGCAGTCGAGCTGCAGCCGGGCCAGGGATGTCGCCGACCGGTCAGCGCCAGGCACCAGCGGCCACGGATGCGATCCCAGCGGGAGGTCGATTGTGATGCACCGGTACCGGTCCTCGAGCGCTGCGACGACGTCACGCCACAGGTCGCCGTTCGCGAACGCGCCGGCGAAGAAGACGATAGGCGGCCCCCCACCTGATGACCGCCACGCCAAGGGCCCGAGCCGTGTTTGCAGTCTTTCGGATTCCATGAGTATTTAACATACTCTCAGTATGTGAAGGATGCAAGGCGGTAAGGCACATGGCTTGTTCGCGGACGCGGGTTCACGGCTCCTTGCCGGGGGCCAGGCCCCTCAGCATCGCGTCGAGCGCCTGACCGACTGCCGCCCTGGTCACGTCGGGGTCGCTGGCGCGCGCGATCAGCAGCCCGCCGAGCAGCGCGAGGCCGCCGATGAGGTCGGTGAGCATGCCGGGGTCGACGTCTGCGATCTGGCCCTCCGCGATGGACGTGGCGACGAATGACCGCAGGCCGGCCTGGGCCGCGTGCTGCTCGGGGTCAGGGTCCAGGTCCAGGCCCAGCATGGCGGGCCCGTCGATGAGCGTGATCCGCCGTATTTCCTCGTCCAGCGCGGCATCGAGGTAGGCGTTCACCTTGGCCACGATCTGATCGATCGGCGGCGCGTGCGGGTCGCCCGCGGCGACCGCGCGCGCCAGCGCCTCGGTCTCGACCTCAGCGTGCACGGCGCGGAACAACGCCTCTTTGCCGGCGAAGTGGTGGTAGACCGCGCCCTTGGTGACCCTCGCCGCGTCCGCGATCTCGTCGACCGACGTCTGCGCGTAACCCTTCCCGCCGAACAACGAACGCGCGGCGGCGAGCACCGCGCGGCGGGTGGCCTCGGCGTGCTGCGAGCGGAGCATGCCAGATGGCCCGCCGCCGCCCGCGTCTGTGATCGCTCGCCTGGACATGCGGCCAGTATGGCACCGACCTGCGCCTGTGCCCTGACAGGCGACCAGCGCGGGCGACTCGGCCTTCGATCCGCGAGCGCGAGGTCAGCCACCCGAGCCGGCAGGCATAGCAATCCACGTGATCGTGACCGTCCAGGTCGTTGAGTTATCACGGGACGACGAGGGGCCGATCAGCAGAATGCCCTCGCGTTCGGACTGTCCGGTCGACGCCAGGCAGTCGCCTGACGGGCCGAATTCGGCGTCACACCCGCTCGTCAGCGTAGATAGCTTCCTGAAGCTCTGCGCGGTGAGGCCCACGGGATTCTGTGCCGACAGCGAGAAGTTCTCCATGACGAACTGGTCCCTGCCAGGAAGCCCTGATGAGCCCCGACAGGCGAAGACAGGATGAGGGCCGAGATTGCACGGACGCCACTCCGTTCCGCCGTCGGATGGCACGGCGAAGGACGTCCGCACGAGTATCTTGGCCTGCTTGCCATTGGTGATCTTGATGGGGAAGACCTTTTGTTTCCGCGATCCGATCGAGCACCGGCCGTTCGGGTAGCCGAGAGCGGTTCGCGTCGACCGCAGCGGGCGCTTTCCGCCATGACATCGTGCGAACGTCGTCGTGCCGGGCGACACGGTCACCGTGCGCAATGTCGGAACAACCCGCAGGGTGGCGATCGTGCTGCTGCTGCCGGCCGGACCCTGCGGAACAGACCGGAATCCCACCACCGCGACGACGGCGACGGCGACGAGTCCGACCAGAATTGTCCAACCGGAGTTCGGACGCACTCTGACCGTGTAGTCATGCACGGGACCCCCCCGAGTTCGTCACATCGGCGCGGCTCGCGGTCTTGCGCTCGAGTCGCACCTGCAGCCGGTACCGCCCGGCCGCGAACCGCACCAGCGCCAGCAGCAGGATGCTCGCCGCGGCCCACCACGCCACGGGCCGCAGCCAGGACCAGAACCCTCCCGCCGCGCCAGGCGCGATACGGAACTCGAGTTTGGTCGCGGCGGCTGCACCGAAGTGCATTCCGCCTCCTGACGCCACGGCGGAGCCGGTCAC
>DASUHI010000164.1:0-4100 GCA_036273575.1 Streptosporangiaceae bacterium
TGCCGTCCTCGCCGAGGTGGTCGGCAGAGATGTTGGTGATGACGGCGACGTCGGCCTTGTCGTAGCCGAGGCCGCTCCGCAAGATCCCGCCCCTGGCGGTCTCCAGCACCGCGACCTCGACGGTGGTGTCGTCGAGCACCATCTCAGCCGACCGCGGGCCGGACGCGTCAGCCTCCAGCACGCACCTGCCGCCGATGAACACGCCGTCCGTGCAGGACATGCCGGTGTGCAATCCGGACTGCCGGAGCACGTGCGCGATCATCCTGACCGTCGACGTCTTGCCGTTGGTGCCCGTGACCGACACGATCGGGATCCGGCCCAGCGCCCCTGGCGGGTACAGCCTGTCCACGATGGCCTCGGCGACCGCGCGCCCGGCGCCGTCCGAGGGCGTGAGGTGCATCCGCAGGCCAGGGCACGCGTTGATCTCGATGACCGCGGGCGCCTGGCGGCGGCCGCCCGACCGGCCGGAGCCCGCGAGGCTCGGCGCGAACAGCGGCGCTCCGATGTCTTCGAGGCGCAGGTCGATACCGCAGATGTCCAGGCCCGTCACGGCGGCGGCGCGACGGCACAGCTCGGCGACCTCGGCGTGCACCTGATCGGTGACGTCCTTGCTGGTGCCGCCCGTGGACAGGTTGCCGTTCCTGCGCAACGTGACCTGCTGGCCGCTGGTCGGCACCGTGCCTGGCTGGAACCCGGCGGCCGCCATGTGCGCGAGCGTCGCGTCATCGATGGTGATCTTGGTGAGCGGCCTCGAGTGGCCGTGACCGCGCCGCGGATCGGCGTTGAGCAGGTCGATCAGTTCGATCACCGTGTGCTCGCCGTCGCCGGTCACGGACGGCGGCCGCAGCTCGGCGGCGGCCGCGACCCGGCCGTCGACGATGAGGACCCGGTAGTCCTTGCCCGGCACGTAGGTCTCGACGATTACCTCGCACGAGCCAGAGCCCGCGGCGGCCCGCCGGTACGCCTGGCGAGCTCCCGCCGGGGTCGTCACGCCGACCGTCACGCAGCGGCCGTGGTTCCCGCTCCGCGGCTTCACCACCACGGCGCCTCCGGCGACCAGCTCGTCGGCGGCGCGGATCGCCTCGACCTCGGTCTTGGCCACGAGGCCATCAGGCACAGGGATGCCCGCCCGCGCCATCAGCTTCTTGGCCAGGATCTTGTCGCCCGCGATGTCCACCCCGATCGCCGACGTCTGCTCGGTCATGGCCGCGCTCACAAGGCGGCGATGACAGCCGTAGCCGAGCCGCAGCATGGACAGCCCGCCGATGCGGCGGACGGGGATGCCCCGGCGCCGAGCCGCTTCGGCGATGGCGGCCGTGCTCGGCCCTAGGCGCTCACGTTCGACGGTCCTGGCGATCGCCTCGAGGTGGGCGGTCACGTCCGCGTTCTGTTGCGCCAGAAGGTCCGTGATAACGGTCATGGCGAGCCGGCACAGCTCGGCGGGGACGGCAGAATCTTCTGGCTCGTCAGGCGGGCACTCCATCATCACGTCATAGCGGCCGTCGGCACCCGCCCACATCGTGCGCCCGAGGTGCACGTCGCGTCCGGCCAGCCCGGACAGCTCCAGCGCGACGTGCTCGGTGACGTGGCCGAAGTAGGTGCCGCCGGCCATCGCGTCGACGAAGCCGCCAGGCCGGCCAGCCGCACAGTGGTGCTCGCACAGGCCTGGCAGGAACTCCAGAAGGCGCTCCGCGAAGCCCGCGAAGTCCGTCGTCTCCTTGCGGGTCAGCTCCTCGAGTTCGATGCGTGCAAGGCTGACCGGCTTGGTGCTGAAGATGTTGGGGCCGCCGAGGTGACGTACGTAGTCAAGCCGCACATTCGCTCCTTGGGATGGGTGTCATCGCGGTGCCTGCCAAACTCGCCTGCCGGGGTCAGTACCGTGCGTGGGCCGGGCCGATGGCCGGCGACCTGGCGGCGAGGTCGAACACGCACCCGGCGGGGAGCAGGTGCAGCCGCACGTCAAACAGCGTGATCGGGTCGTTGTCGGAGGCGGCGTCGACGACCGGCGAGCGCTGCGCGTCGACGACCGTGACGGTGCCGTTGCCGAGCACCTCGAACATTTCCTGGTGCACGCAGATCGCGGTGTTCTCGTCGATGCCGACACCAAGCCGTTCCGGGTCGAGCGCCACGGCGCTGAGCAGCCTGGGTAGCCGGCCGCGCTCACCGAAGTGCATGTCGATCAGCACCCTCGGCAGCAACCCGAGACCCCGCGCGGTCCTGACGGTCGCGGCGGCTACGTCGGCGCCAGTGCCGCCCAGGATCATGGTGCGGCCGAGCGCGGTCGCGCCGGCGCTCGTTCCCGCGACCACGAGTCCTCCGGCGAGGCGGTCCCTGAGCTGGTCGTTTACCCGGGACCCGACCAGCGTCTGCAGCCTGGACTGATCGCCGCCGGCCAGGAACACGCCCGTCGCGTCGTCCAGCATCGCGGCGGCCTGCGGGCCATCGGCGTCCGCGCGCCCGCTGATCGGCAGCTCCCGAACGTGCCGGACGCCGAGCTTGCGGAACACCTGCTCGTACTCGGCCAGCACCTGCCCTGGGCGGCCCGTCGCGGCGGTGACCAGCACGACGCGCGCCTTGCTGCCGCCGCTCATCTGCGCGAACCGCTCGAGTACGCCGGCACCGCAGTATCTGTCCTCGGCTCCGCCGATGATCAGCAGGCGGCCGGCGTTGCCCACGTCGTCCACGTTCAGGCCCGTCGCCCTCGTCCCCGGACCGCGGCGCGGCCCCCGGGCGAGATCTACCCGCCGTTACGTAGCGTCAATCCGCGCTTACTCGCTGCTCAGGATTCCTGGAGCCTGGCGGTTCCTGCGGCCCTGGCGGCTGACCGAGCGCGGCCTGGACAGCTCGTCGGGCAGCTGCAGCAACGGATTGGTCGCGCTGGCGACGACGTCGCTCGCGATGTCGATGACCCGCCGGCCGCGGCTCCGCGCCGCGCTCCTGAGCTGCTCGAATGCCTGGCGCGGCTGGATCCGGTGCCGTTCGGCCAGGACGCCGATGGCCTGCTCCACCCTGATCCGGGCGGTCAGCGCGTGCTCGAGCTGACCGATCGTCGCGCGCAGCTTGCTGGTCTCTGAGGCGGCGGGATCCTTTGACTTGCCTCTGACCTTGCCTTTGGACCGCAGCGTGTTTCTGGCCTGGCCGCTGTTCGCTGCGTCGGCTACCGCCGTGCCGGCGGCCTCCGCGGCCGTGCCTGCGGCGACTGTCGCGGCCGCCGCGGCGGCCATCCCGTCCGCGGCGGTGTCGGGCCCTGTGGCCCCCGGCTGGGCAAGCTCGGCGGAGATCAGGTCCGCGAGGACCATCGCGCTCGTGAGGTCGGGCAGGTCCGCGTCGCCGACGCGCCAGCCGTCCTTGGTCCGCCGGACGACAGCGTCATCGGCGGTAGCCTCGGTCACGGCCGGGATGTCGCTCGCCATCGCGTCAGCAGCCTTCTCCATGGCCCGGCCGGTTTCGCTGGCCGGGCCGGTCAACTCGGACATAGCGGTACAGCCAGTTCCTGCAGGCGCTGCTTGACGGCGCGCACGGACGGATTCGTCAGCGTGCTGCCGTCAGCGAACAGCAGCGTGGGGACGGTCTGGTAGCCGCCATTCACCGTCATGACGAACTCTGCGGCGTCTGGTTCGCGCTCGATGTCAACCTCTGCCATCTCGATGCCCTCGCGGGCAAGCTGACTCTTGAGCCTCCGGCAATAACCGCACCATGGCGTGGTGTACATCGTCAGTGGCTGGGTCATGCCCCTAGTCCTCCTCGACCGCCATTGAAACACCTGAACACTACTAACGCCCGCATGCGCTCTGACCTTCCTGCGCGCCGGGCTGAGATGAGGTGATTTTTCGCATCCGCCTCAGCTTCGCTCCCGCCCGAGCCTCGCCGGCGGCCGCGAACGTCGGCTCCATGCGGCAGGATTGCGCCGGAAGGAGGCCGTCATCTTGGACGACGCAGGGCCTGACGCGGTGCTGGCGGCGCTCGACCCCGAGCAGCAGGAGGTCGCGACGGCGACCAGGGGCCCGGTCTGCGTCCTGGCCGGCGCGGGGACCGGCAAGACCAGGGCGGTGGCGCACCGGATCGGTTACGCGGTCGCGACCGGCGTCGTCCGCCCTGAC
>DASUHI010000165.1:0-4099 GCA_036273575.1 Streptosporangiaceae bacterium
GCCGGAGCTCGACGGCGCCGAAATCGAGGTCAGCCTCGTCGCAGATGCGCCAGGGCCACGGACGCACTCGCAGGTCAGGCAGCGCCTGCTGCCCGACCGCGTACAGTACGCGGCCGTGTACCCAGACCTGCCCGCAGGCGACTACGTCATCTGGCGCGACGCCAGTACCCAAGCGGCCGTCGTCACCATCACCCCCGCCACCGTCACGACCACCCGCTGGCCCGCATAAGCACGATCGAGCCGACGGGCCTGGGTGATGAGCGGCGAGGCCGGGGGTGGACGGGCATGGCGTTGCGTGGACGCAGAAGGCTATGCGACGATCAGCGGGAATTCATGAATTTGCACCTATTCTGCAGAATTCCCTTCAGGAGCGAGACCATGCCGCACGTTCCCACCACAGCCGGCGACGTCGACTCCGAGGACCTCGGCGTCGTCTTCATGCACGAGCACGTCTTCATCAGGACGGAGTCGCTGCAATGGGGCTGGCCAGGATTCGGCGGCTGGGACACCGAGACCGAGGTGACGGCCGCCCGCGAGCGCCTTACCCAGCTGCACGACAACGGCGTGGACACCATTCTTGACATGACGGTTCCCGGGCTCGGCCGCGATCCGGCGCTCGTCGCCAGGACGGTCGAGGGCACGGGCCTGAAGGTGATGTTCGCGACCGGTTTCTACACCTACGAGCACCTGCCGCTGCCGTTCAGCGTGCGCGGCCCAGGGAAGATCCTCGACGGCGACGACCGGCTGCTCGAGTCGATGTTCGAGGCAGACCTGACCACCGGTATCGGCGAGACCGGCTTCCGCGCGGCCGTGCTCAAGATCGTCACCGACGAGCCAGGAATGACGCCGGACGTCGAGCGGCTCGCGAACGCGGTGGCCAGCGTGCACCTGCGGACCGGCGCACCGATCTGCACGCACGCGCACGCGCCGAGCAAGCGCGGCCTCGATCAGCAGCGCGTGCTGAAGGACCGGGGCGTGGACCTCGGCCGCGTGATGATCGGTCACTCAAACGAGACGACCGACCTCGACTACCTCAACGCGATCATCGACAACGGCTCGTACGTGGGCTGGGACCGCTGCGGCCTGCCACTCGCCGTGCCGCTGGACGCCCAGATCGACACCCTGGCCGCGCTGTGCGAGCGAGGTTACGCGGACCGGATCATGCTGTCCCACGACAAGTCCTCGTTCATGGACTGGTTCTCGGCCGCCGAGGTCGACCCCGTGCTGCCGGACTGGCGCTACACCTACCTGCACGACACGGTGCTGCCCGGGCTGCGGGACCGCGGCGTGACCGACGATCAGATCGAGCAGATGCTGATCCGCAATCCCCGCACGTTCTTCGGCGCGACAGGCGTCGGAGGAGTGGCCTGATGCCGACCAGACCGATCACGCCGCCGCCACGGGGCGCCAATCCCTTCGACGACTCCGGCGTCCGGCCGGACAGCAACGGCGTCCGCAGGTATCAGGACCTGCACGAGTCGCTTCTCGAGATGCTCAGCGAGAGCGTGCGCGCCGACCCGCGCGCCGAGGCGCTTGTCCAGGTGGGCGGCGAACGGGTCAGCTACGCGCAGCTGTGGGACAGGGCCGCCCGGGTCAGCGGCGGGTTGCGCGGGGCCGGGGTAAGCCCGGGCGACCGGGTCGCGATCAGGCTGCAGAACTCGATCGACTGGGTACTGGCGTTCTTCGGCGGCCTGATGGCGGGCGCGATCGTGGTACCGGTCAACACCCGCCTCACCGAGCCCGAGGCGGCCTACATCATCGGCGACTCAGGCAGTTCCTACGTGTTCGAGCCCGGAGTCGCGCTGCCGGACGGCGCGCCGCTGGTGCGCGAGGACGCCCGCAGGTCAGACGTCGCCGCGATCTTCTACACCAGCGGCACGACGGGCTTCCCGAAAGGCGCGATGCACACGCACGAGAATGTGCTCGCGAACGTGGAGACCGTCTACCGGGTCAGCGACATCCCGCGCGACGCGGGCCGCGAGATGCGGACGCTCGTCGTCGTGCCGCTCTTCCACGTCACCGGGTGCCACAGCCAGACCCTGCCGGCGCTGCGGATCGGCGGGGCCGCGGTGATCGACGCTGGCTTCGACGGCCGCCGGATGATCGAGACGCTCGAGAGCGAGCGGATCACGGCGTGCACGGCCGTGCCAGCGATCTACTACTACATCCTCAACCACCCCGACTTCTCGCCCGCGAAGGTCGCCGGGGTCCGCTGGGCCTCCTACGGCGGCGCGCCGATCGCGCCCGACCTCGTGCACCAGATCGGCGAGCGCTTCGCCGGCGCGCGGCTCGCGAACGGATTCGGCCTGACCGAGTGCACGTCGATCGCCACGCTGCTGCCGCACGAGTGGGCTGCGGAACACGCCGATTCGGTTGGCTTCCCCGCGCCGCACGCCGAAGTCGCCATCGACACGTCTAATTTTGGCGATAACACAGACCTCGGAGAGATTCTGATCCGCGGGCAGAGTGTGTGCGCCGGTTACTGGGATAAGCCGGAGGCCACCGCGCAGACGTTCGCCGACCACTGGCTGCACACGGGGGACGTCGGCCGGGTCGACGCCAACGGGCTGGTCTTCGTGCTCGACCGGATCAAGGACATGATCAACAGGGGCGGCGAGAACGTGTACTGCGTCGAGGTCGAGAACGCCCTGATCGGCGCCCCTGGGGTGGGCGAGGTGGCCGTGGTCGGCGTGCCCGACTCGATGATGGGCGAAAAGGTGGGCGCCGTGATCGTGCCGCTGCCTGGCGCGACCGTGGATCCGGCCGCCGTGCTGGCCTACGCGCGCGACCACCTCGCCGACTTCAAGGTGCCGCAGTTCATCGCCGTGCGGCCGGAGCCACTGCCACGGAACCCGAACGGGAAGGTGCTGAAGGGACCGCTGCGCACGGTGGCCTTCGAGCCGCCGGCCTGACTAATTGCTGCGCGATCGATGATTTTGTCCTCCTAGCGCAGTCTCCATCGTCGTGAGGGTGAGCCGGCAGCTAGCCGGCATTCCGATGCGACAGGAGATCACGATGAGCCTTCCCGCCGTCACCTCGCGCCAGGAGTGGCTGGCCGCACGCAAGGAACTGCTGCAGAAGGAGAAGGAGTTCACCAGGCTGCGCGACGGGCTGAACACCAGCAGGCGCCAGCTGCCGATGGTGCGGGTCGACAGGGAGTACGTGTTCGAAGGGCCGGACGGCAAGGTCGGCCTCGCCGACATGTTCGTGGCGAGCAGGCAGCTGATCCTTCAGCACGTCATGTACGACCCACAGTGGGACGACGCGTGCCCGAGCTGTACTGCAGCGCTGGACGAGATGTCCGCCGGCCTGCTGCGGAACCTGCGGTCCAGGGACACCGCGTTCGCCGCGGTGGCGCGGGCCCCCTACGCCAAGATCGCCGCCTACAAGGAGCGCAAGGGCTGGGACTTCCCCTGGTACTCCTCGTTCGGAAGCGACTTCAACTACGACTTCCACGTCACCATCGACCCGTCGGTGGCCCCTGTGATGTTCAACTACAGGGACGAGGCCGAGCTGAAGGACGCCGGCCTCTCGTGGATCCTCGACGGCTCCTCCGAGCAGCCGGGCGTGAGCTGCTTCCTGAAGGACGGCGACGAGGTGTTCCACACGTACTCGACATTCGGTCGCGGAGCCGAGCAATTCGGCGGCGCCTATGCCTTCCTGGACACCACGGCCCTCGGCCGGCAGGAAGAGTGGGAGGAGCCGAAGGGCCGCGCGCCCGCGGCGCGCGAGTCCGTTCCTGTCTTCGCTGAGTAGGGACGGCCGCCATGGCGCTGACGGCTGCGGACCTGGCCGGGATCACGCTGATCGCGGCGGCGACGCTGGCCGGCGCGTCGCTTGGGCGGCGATTCGCCAGGCTGCGCACGGTGTCGCTGACCTGCGCGGGCGCCGCCCTGGCCGCGATCGTCGCCGCCGACCTGGTGCCGGACATCTGGGCGGACCTGCGCGAGACCGGGCTGCCGTGGTGGGTCGCGGCCGCCGGTATCGCCGCGGGCCTCGTCGGCACCGACGCGCTGATCAAGCGCGGCTGCACGTGCGGCTCATCCGCCCAGGCTGCTGGGCTTCGGCCCTCAGGGGCGGGCGCGAAGGTCCCGGCGAG
>DASUHI010000166.1:0-3547 GCA_036273575.1 Streptosporangiaceae bacterium
CCAGCGAGGCCGGCGTGCTCGACATCGAGCCGTCGCGGATCGTGCGCAAGGGCAGGCTGCAGCCGGGCAAGGTGTTCCTCGTCGACACCGCGGCCGGCCGGATCATCGAGGACGAGGAGGTCAAGGCCGGGCTCGCCGCCGAGCATCCCTATGACGACTGGCTGCACGCGGGCCTGCTGCATCTGGACGACCTGCCAGACCGCAGCCGCGAGCTGCCCGACGGCCAGGCACTCGCCACCCAGCAGCGGCTCTTCGGCTACACCTCCGAAGAGCGCCAGGTCATACTCGGGCCGATGGCGCGCACCAGCGCCGAGCCCATCGGGTCGATGGGTGACGACACCCCGATCGCGGCGCTCTCTGACAGGCCCAGGCAGGTCTTCGACTACTTCTCCCAGGAGTTCGCGCAGGTCACTAACCCGCCGCTGGACGCGATCAGGGAGGAACTCGTCACCTCGCTCGCGGCCTCGACCGGCCCTGAGCACAACATCTTCGACCCGGGGCCCGCGTCGTGCCGGCAGATCGTGCTGCCGTACCCGGTCATCAGCGAGAGCGACCTCGCCAAGATCATTCACATCAACGAGGACAGGGACCTGCCCGGCTTCGCCGCACACGTCGTCGACGGCCGTTACCTAGCCGCGGGCGGCGGCCAGGCCCTCAGAGACCGGCTGGCCGCGATCAGGACTGAGGTCACGGCCGCGATCAGGGCGGGCGCGAAGATCATCGTGCTGTCCGACCGGGGCGCGGCGGAGGATCCGGCCTGGGCGCCTATCCCGTCGCTGCTGCTGACCGGCGCCGTGCACCACCACCTGATCATGGAGCGGACTCGTACCAGCGCAGGCCTGGTGATCGAGGCTGGCGACGTGCGGGAGACCCACCACGTGGCGCTGCTGATCGGCTATGGCGCCGCCGCGGTCTGCCCGTACCTGGCCATCCAGACCGTCGAGGACATGGCACGCTCCGGCCTGCTCGGCGGGACGAGCAGCCGCAAGGCCGCGGCGAACCTGATCAAGGCGCTCGGCAAGGGCCTGCTGAAGATCATGTCCAAGATGGGCGTGTCCACGGTCGCGTCCTACACCGGCGCGCAGATCTTCGAGGCGATCGGTCTCGGCCGCGAGGTGATCGACGAGTGCTTCGCCGGGACCTCGTCCAGGCTCGGCGGGATTGGCTTCGACCAGCTCGCCGACGACACCGCGACGCGGGTGGCCAGCGCGTATCCGCGACGGCAGGCGCGTCGCTGGCGCGCCGAGCTCGATGTCGGCGGCGAGTACCACTGGCGCAGGGGCGGTACGCCGCACCTGTTCAGCCCTGAGGCGATCTTCCGGCTGCAGCACGCCACCAGGACCGGCCAGGCTGACATCTTCCGCGAGTACACGGGGGATGTGGATGAGCAGGCAGCGCGCTTGATGACGCTCCGCGGGCTGCTCGCCATCCGCGGGGTCGACGCCGGGACGACGCCGGCCAGGCCTCCGGTACCCCTGGCCGAGGTCGAACCCGTCAGCTCCATCGTCAGGCGCTTCGTCACGGGCGCGATGTCATACGGCTCGCTGTCGGCCGAGGCGCACGAGACCCTGGCCATCGCGATGAACCGGCTCGGCGGACGGTCCAACTCGGGAGAGGGCGGCGAGGACGCGGGGCGCTACATGCCCGATGCGGACGGCGACCTGCGCCGGTCCGCGATCAAGCAGGTCGCTAGCGGCCGGTTCGGCGTGACCAGCGAGTACCTGGTGAACGCCGAGGACCTGCAGATCAAGATGGCGCAGGGGGCCAAGCCCGGTGAGGGCGGCCAGTTGCCCGGGCACAAGGTCTACCCGTGGATCGCCAAGACGAGGCACTCCACGCCGGGTGTCGGGCTGATCTCGCCGCCGCCGCACCACGACATCTACTCGATCGAAGATCTGGCGCAGCTGATCGGGGACCTGAAGAGCGCCAACCCGGCGGCCAGGGTGAGCGTCAAGCTGGTGGCAGAGGTCGGTGTCGGAACCATCGCCGCCGGCGTCGCCAAGGCGCACTCTGACGTCGTCTTGATCTCCGGCCACGACGGCGGCACCGGAGCCTCGCCGCTGACCAGCATCAAGCACGCCGGGGCGCCGTGGGAGCTGGGGCTGGCAGAGACCCAGCAGACGCTGTTGCGGAACGGCCTGCGTGACCGGGTGGTTGTGCAGGTGGACGGCCAGCTGAAGACCGGCAGGGACGTGGTCATCGCGGCGCTGCTCGGCGCGGAGGAGTTCGGCTTCGCGACGGCGCCGCTGGTCAGCGTCGGCTGCGTGATGATGCGCGCCTGCCACAACGACACGTGCCCGGTCGGGGTCGCGACCCAGAATCCCGAGCTCAGGCGGCGCTTCGCCGGCCGGCCAGAGAACGTCGTGAACTTCATGGAGTTCATCGCCGGCCAGGTGCGGGAGTACCTGGCCATGCTGGGGTTCCGCACCCTCGCCGAGGCCGTGGGCCAGGCCGAGTTGCTCAGCCCCACGGCGCCGGCCGGTCACCGGAAGGCCGCGTTCCTTGACCTGGCGCCGCTGCTGCACGTGCCCGCGCTCCCGCCGGGCGCTGCCAGGCGGAAGACGAGACCGCAGGACAGCCACCTGCACCTCGCGCTGGACAACACACTGATCCAGCTCGCCGAGGGCGCCCTGGCCGACGGCAGCCCGGTCCGGCTCGAGCTGCCGGTGAGGAACGTGAACCGCGCCGTCGGCACCATGCTGGGCGCCGAGGTGACCAGGCGCTGGGGCGGCCGTGGCCTGCCAGCGGACACGATCACGGTCAGCCTGCTTGGATCGGCCGGGCAGTCACTCGGCGCCTTCTTGCCACGCGGCATCACGATCACGCTGACCGGCGACGCCAATGACTACGTCGGCAAAGGCCTGTCCGGCGGCCGGATAATCATCGTTCCTGATCAGGCCGCGCCGTTCGCAGCGCACGAGCAGATCATCGCGGGCAACGTGATCGGCTACGGCGCGACCAGCGGCGAGCTGTTCCTGCGCGGCGTGGTCGGCGAACGGTTCTGCGTGCGCAACTCCGGCGCGACCGCGGTCGCCGAGGGCGCCGGCGACCGCGGCTGCGAGTACATGACGGGCGGCCGGGTGGTCGTGCTCGGCCCCGTGGGGCGTAACTTCGCCGCCGGCATGTCGGGCGGGATCGCCTACCTGCTCGACTCGGAGCCTGCGCTGATCAACACCGAGATGGTCGACGTCGAGCCGGTCGGCTCCGCGGACGCTGAGTTCCTGGCCGGCCTGCTCGGCCGCTACCACGCTGAGACCGGCTCGCAGGTCGCGGCCGGCCTGCTCGCGGACTGGGCTGCCGCCCTGCCGCGGCTGCGGCGCGTGATGCCGAGGGACTACAAGCGCGTGCTCGCCGCGACGAGCCGGGCCAGGCGCGACGGCCAGGACGTCGCCGCGGCCGTGATGGCCGCGGCGCGCGGCTAGGGGGTACGTGCATGGCAGATCCGACGGGATTCCTGACTACGCCACGGCAGACCGCCACCCGGCGGCCCGTCGACGTCCGGATAACCGACTGGCGCGAGGTGCATGTGCCCATGCGGCACGCTGAC
>DASUHI010000167.1:0-10335 GCA_036273575.1 Streptosporangiaceae bacterium
ACAGATCGTCAGGCAGGTGTCCTGACGCCCGGAGGGAAACGGCCATGCGGACAGCGCTGCGGAGCACGCCAAGGCGGGGGCCGGCCGATCCTGACGCCCTCATCAAAGAGGCGCGCCGGCGCCAGCGGATCCGCGCCGTCCGGTCTTCGCCGGTGCCGTGCTGCCTGTACACGATCATGGCGGTCGTCCGCGGGCCTCGCTGACTGGCGCCGTTGACGTCGACCGCGGCGGGGTATGAACCGGGCCGTTGGTAATGTCGGCGTAGGCGCGCCAATAGGCGCGCCGCTGCATGACTTCCTGGAGGGGACGTGGCCGCGGACCTCGCAGCGATAACCGGCATGAGCGCACCGACCGGACTGCTGATCGGCGGTCAGTGGTCCGCGGGACGCGCGGGGCCGCTACCGGTCATCGACCCGGCGACAGAAGACCCCATCGCCGAGGTCGCGAACGCCACGCCGGAGGACGCGCTCGACGCCGTCGGCGCCGCGGCCAGGGCACTGCCAGCCTGGGCAGTCACCCCGCCGCGGGTGCGCGGCGAATGCCTGCGGCGCGCATTCGAGCTGATGATCGCCGACGCCGACTCGCTCGCGAAGCTCATGGTGATGGAGAATGGCAAGGCGCTCAGGGACGCCAAGGCCGAGATCACCTACGCCGCCGAGTTCTTCCGCTGGTTCGCTGAGGAAGCTGTCAGGATCGACGGGCTGGTGACCAGGGCGCCCTCCGGCGCGAACCGGATCCTGGTGCAGCATCAGCCGGTCGGCGTCTCCGTCCTCGTGACGCCGTGGAACTTCCCCGCTGCGATGGCGACCCGCAAGATCGGTCCCGCGCTCGCGGCCGGCTGCACGGTCGTGCTCAAACCCGCCAAGGAGACGCCGCTGTCCGCGCTGGCCGTGGCCGCCATACTGACCGAGGCCGGCGTGCCGGACGGCGTCGTGAACGTGCTGCCGACAAGCACGCCAGGTCCCGTCGTCGGCGCCATGCTCGCCGACCCGCGGGTGCGCAAGCTGTCGTTCACGGGGTCCACCGAGGTCGGGCGGGCGCTGCTGCACACCGCCGCCGACACGGTCACGAACTGCTCGATGGAACTCGGCGGCAACGCGCCGTTCCTGATCCTCGGCGACGCCGACGTGGACGCGGCCGTGGACGGCGCCATGCTCGCGAAGATGCGTAACGGCGGCGAGGCGTGCACGGCGGCGAACAGGTTCTACGTGCACGAGGCGGTCGCCGACGAGTTCGCGCAGAAGTTCGCCGCCCGGCTGAGCGCGCTGACCATCGGGCCGGGCCTGGAGGACGGGACCGATCTCGGCCCGTTGGTTAACGCCGATACCAGGACCAAGGTCGCGACGCTGGTGGAGGAGGCGGCCAGCGACGGCGGCCGGCTCGTCACCGGCGGGAAGGCACCTGACCGGCGCGGGTACTTCTACATGCCTACGGTCCTCGACGACGTCCCGCCGAACGCCGGGATCCTGAACGAGGAGATCTTCGGGCCCGTCGCCCCGATCGTCAGGTTCACCGACACCGATCAGGCGATCGCCATGGCCAACAACACCGAGTACGGCCTCGTTTCCTACCTCTACACGGCCGACCTGCGGCGCGGGCTGCAGGTCGCCGAGGCGCTGGAGGCCGGCATGGTCGGCATCAACCGCGGCGTCGTCAGCGATCCCGCGGCGCCGTTCGGCGGCGTCAAGCAGTCAGGCCTTGGCCGTGAGGGCGGGCACGAGGGGCTGCTTGAGTTCACCGAGACCAAGTACATCGCCGTGGACTGGTGAGCTGGCGCTTCGTGGACAGGCGAATATTCGGGCTGGAGAACGAGTACGGCGTGACGTGCACGTTCCGCGGTCAGCGCAGGCTCTCTCCCGACGAGGTCGCCAGGTACCTGTTCAGGCGGGTGGTGTCGTGGGGCAGGAGCAGCAACGTGTTCCTGCGCAACGGCGCCAGGCTCTACCTCGACGTGGGCAGCCATCCCGAGTACGCCACGCCGGAGTGCGACAGCCTGATCGACCTGGTGACGCACGACAAGGCGGGCGAGCGCATCCTCGAGGGCCTGCTCGTCGACGCCGACCGCAGGCTGCGCGAAGAAGGCATCGCGGGGGACATCTACCTGTTCAAGAACAACACGGACTCGGCGGGCAACTCCTACGGCTGTCACGAGAACTACCTGGTGGCCAGGCACGGGGAGTTCGGCAGGCTGGCTGACATCCTGATCCCGTTCCTCGTGACCAGGCAGATCATCTGCGGGGCTGGCAAGGTGCTGCAGACACCTCGTGGCGCCGTGTACTGCGTGAGCCAGCGCGCGGAGCACATCTGGGAGGGCGTGTCGTCGGCGACCACCAGGTCCAGGCCGATCATCAACACCAGGGACGAGCCGCACGCGGACGCCGAGCGGTTCAGGCGGCTGCACGTGATCGTCGGCGACTCGAACATGAGCGAGACCACCATGCTGCTCAAGGTCGGCGCGACCGACCTGGTGCTGCGGATGGTCGAGGCCGGCACCGTCATGCGGGATCTGACGCTCGAGAATCCCATCAGGGCGATCAGGGACGTCAGCCACGACATGACTGGCCGCCGCAAGATCAGGCTCGCCAACGGCCGCGAGCTGAGCGCGCTGGAGATCCAGCACGAGTACCTCGCCAAGGCTAGGTCCTTCGTCGACGGCCGCGGCGCCGACCGGACGACGGAACGGGTGCTCGAGCTGTGGGAGCGCTCCGTGCGCGCCGTAGAGACCGGAAACCTGGACCTCATCGCTCGCGACATCGACTGGGTCACGAAGTACCAGCTCATCGAGCGGTACCGGAGCAAGCACGACCTGCCGCTCGCCTCGCCGCGGGTAGCCCAGCTCGACCTCGCCTACCACGACGTGCACCGTGGTCGCGGCCTGTACTACCTGCTGCAGCGCCGCGGCTCCGTCGAACGCCTGTGCAGCGACCTGGCGATCTTCGAGGCCAAGTCGATCCCGCCGCAGACCACCAGGGCCAGGCTGCGCGGCGACTTCATCAGGCGCGCCCAGGAGCGGCGCAGGGACTTCACGGTCGACTGGGTGCATCTCAAGCTCAACGACCAGGCCCAGCGCACCGTGCTGTGCAAGGACCCGTTCCGGTCGGTGGACGAGCGAGTCGAGAAGCTCATCGCAGGCATGTGATCAGTCAGGTCAGCCTGACTCGGCCGCGCGCCGCTGCCCGCGCCGCCAGACGAATGGCACTGGGCCCGCGGCGGCGCCGGTAGGCTGACCGGACCGCACCTCGACGCAAAGGACAGTCATGCGACGCCTCACCGCTGCCCTGCTGGCAGCCCCGCTGGCCGCGGCCGCCGCGCTAGCCGGATGCGGGTCATCTCCCGCCCAGACAGGCAGCAACGAGTCGGTCAAGGTCACCGGCAACGAAGGCAAGGCGCCGACCGTGCACATTCCTGCGCGGAAGGCCGACCAAGCGCTGGTGACCAAGACGCTGGTGCCCGGCCATGGCGCGAAGCTGACTGCCAGCGAGTCTTACCTCGCGAACTTCGACGTCTACCTGTGGCGCGGCAAGACGAACAAGCTGCTGTTCTCCAGCTTCACCAGCACGCCAGAGGTGCTACCGGTGACCATGGGCCTGACCGGCCTGCAGAAGGCGCTGACCGGGGCCCGGGTCGGCGCCCGGGTGCTGGCCGTGCTGCCGCCGAAGTACGGCTACGGAACGCAGGGCAACTCCCAGATCGGCGTGAAGCCGAGCGACACGCTGGTCTGGGTGGTCGACCTGCTGCACGCGTTCCCGGCGAACGCGACCGCCTCCGGCAAGCACATCAGCAACGGCGGCGGCAGCCTGCCGCTGGTGTCCGCCGGGCCAGGCGGCGCCCCCAAGATCTCTGTTCCCAAGACCGCGCCGCCCGGCAAGCTTGTCGTCAAGACGCTGATCAAGGGCACCGGCGCTCCGGTCAAGGCGAACCAGTCGATCGTCGTCAGGTACGTCGGCTCGATCTGGCGCACCGGCCAGGTGTTCAACAGCAACTGGCCGTCTGCGACGCAACCCACCGTGCCGCCTAACGTGTTCAAGCTCGGCCAGCTCATCCCCGCCTGGAACACCGGCCTGGTCGGCGTCCCGGCCGGCAGCCGGGTCATGCTCGTCGTGCCGCCCGCGGAGGGCTACGGCAAGAAGGGCAACAGCCAGGCGGGCATCAAGGGCACCGACACCCTCGTCTTCGTGCTCGACATCCTCGCTACGACGTAACGAGGCCGGCCGCGTGCCGGCCGGCCGCCCCGGCGGCGAGGAAGTAGGCCAGGTCCTCGTCCAGGCCGCGGCCCATCGTGGACAGCGGCACGGGGCACGAGGCGAGCACGTCGCGCAGTCCTTCGACGCTGACCGTGACCAGGTTGTGCCGGTCTCCCAGGGACCCGGCTTCGGCGCGCACCCGCGCGCCGAAGCCGCCTGCCAGATCAGGGACGACGACGTCAGCCCTGGCGAGCGCCACCCGGCCGTACGCGGTCAGGCTGTGGTGCGAGACGCCGCGATGCCGTTCCCGCGGGTCGGCGTCGCTGATCCGCAGCGAGGCGACCGGCCACCCACCGAGGGCCGCGGCCGCGTTGACGGCCTCGCCGCACGCGATCCCGGAAAAGCCCCACCTCGTGCCCGTGCCGAGATTCCCAGGCCCCTGGGCGACGACGACCATGCTCGCGTCCAGCGCGTGCCTGGCCGCGAGCAGGCCGCTGTGCAGCGTGACGGCCTCGAGGTCGCCGCCGAACGCCTGGCCCACCGTGACCGTCGCGGCCAGCCAGCCGAGGTCGCGCAGCGCCGCGGCTGTCCTGGAGAACCACGCGGGCAGCGCGCCGCCGTCGAGCATCACGTAGACGACCCTCGCGCGCTCGCCAGGGCCGGCCTGGCGAGCGGCAGCCGCGGGTGCGTCCTGTTGAGCGAAAAAACAGGCGAGCACCGCGGGCAGCGCCGAGTGCAGGTCGGCGATCACGACAGGCATGCCGCCCAGGTCATCGGCCTCGCGCAGGATGTCGTGGTACGGCGAGCCCTGCTCGTCGGCGCCGAGCACGGTGGCCTGCAGCGGCGTGTACCTGGCTTTGACCAGGTGCCCCGCATCGCGGGAGTCAGGCGGCAGCCGGCCGGGCACGGCGACGACGAGCGCGTAGCCGCCGGTTCCGAGGCCGAGGTCGAGCGCGCCGGTGTTAAGCAGCACCTCGTCACCAGGCTCGGGTCGGCCGGTGAGCCTGGTGTAGGCCAGTGCCCGCACGCTCGCACCCCCCGCGACCGCGACCTCGAGCTCGGCCGCTCCCTGCCATTCGCGCCTGATCGCGCGCACCGCGCCGCGCCGCCACGTGATCACTGTCGCAGGCTAGCGCGCGGAACCCGGCACAATCCGCCGAGTCGCTCGTCACAAGCGTTATCGTCGATCGGAGATGTGCTTGTGCGGTAGCGGGTGACAGGCGGAGTGGCGATGTCGAAGCAGAAGACCGAGCGTCTGCTCAGTCTCGTCGTGTGCCTGCTCTCGGCGCGCAGGTACCTGACCGCCAGCCAGATCAGGGCCGCGGTGCCTGGCTACCCTGAGACGTTCGACGCGTTCAAGCGGATGTTCGAGCGGGACAAGGACGAGCTGCGCGAGCTCGGCATCCCGCTGGAAACCGGGACGAACCCCGGCAGCGACGACGAGGTCGGGTACCGGATCTCGCGGCAGGCCTACGAGCTGCCGGAGATCAGGCTCGAGCCGGACGAGGCGGCCGTGCTCGGCCTCGCGGCGCGGGTCTGGCGGCGGGCCGAGCTGGCTGGTGCCGCCGCGGGCGGGCTGCTCAAGCTGCGGGCGGCGGGCATCGAAGCCGAGGAGACCACGCAGCCGGGGATCGAACCGCGGCTGCAGACCGATGACGCCGCGTTCGGCCCGCTGTGGCGCGCGGTCAGGGACAGGCGGCCGGTGAGCTTCGGCTACCAGGCGGCCGGACGGACGACGCCGCAGCGGCGGAACCTCGAGCCCTGGGGTGTCGTGAACAGGCACGGCCGCTGGTACGTCGCGGGATTCGACAAAGACCGTGGCTCCGAGCGGGTGTTCCGGCTCAGCCGGATCGACGGCCCCGTCACGTTCACAGGACCACCGGGCTCGGTCACCGTGCCTCCGGGGACCGACGTACGCGACCTGGTTCAGGCGTGGGACGGGGAACCGCCGTCGGTGCGGACCGCCGTGCTGCGGGTCCGCCACGGCACCGGCTACGGGCTGCGCCGCAGGGCCAGCTCTGACCGGCCAGATGCTGACGGCTGGGACCTGGTCGAGGCCCCGTTCACCGAGGGCGGCTGGTACGCCGACTACATCGCCTCCTTCGGTTCTGACGTGGTCGTGCTCGAGCCCGTTGACCTGCGCGAGGCCGTGATCAGGAAGCTGAAGGGCGCGCTGGCGTGAGCCCAAGGCGCAAGGCGGGCGCTGGCGCCCACGCAGAACGCAGGTCGGGGACCGCGACCGACCGGCTGCAGCGGCTGCTCGCGCTCGTGCCGTACGTGGTCAGCCGCGAGGTCGTCGGGCTGGCCGAGACGGCAGGCGCGTTCGGCGTGACCGAGAGCGAGCTGGTCGACGACCTGAACATGCTGTGGTGCGTCGAGCTGCGCTCACCCGACCCGTACTGCCCGATCGACCTGTCTTACGAGGGAGGCGAGATCATGGTCAGCCAGGCCGAGTCGATCGGGCGGCCGCTGCGGCTCGGCACCGACGAGGCCAGCGCGCTGCTGATCGGACTGCGGACGCTGGCTGAGTTCCCAGGGCCGCAGGACAGGGCGGCGCTGAGCCGCACCATCGCCAAGCTGGAGGCGGCCGCCGGCGAGGCCGCCGCCGCGAGCGCGCAAGTAGCCGTCCACATGGACGGCCGGGCACCTGCCGACCTGCAGGCGCGGGCGGCCGACGCGATGCGGCAGGGCAGGCGACTGCACCTGTCCTACTACGTGCCGGGCAGGGACGAAGCCACCGAGCGCGACGTGGACCCGATGCGCCTGATGCTGCTCGAGGGCAGGACCTACCTCGAAGCGTGGTGCCGCAGCGCCGAGGCGGTCCGGCTGTTCAGGCTCGACCGCGTGCTTGAGATGACGGTGCTCGACGTGCCGGCCCAGGTGCCCGACAGCGCCGAGCACGTGGACGTCGACTCCGGGCTGTTCAGGCCCTCGCCAGACGACGTGGCCGTCGAGCTCGAGCTTGCCAGGGCCGGCCGCTGGGTGGCCGAGTACTACCCGTGCGAGGAGGTGACCGAGCTCGGTGACGGGCGGCTGCGGGTCGTGCTGCGCACGCCAGACACCCGCTGGGTCAGGCGGCTCGCGCTGCGGCTCGGCGAGGACGGGCGGGTGACCGCGCCGGCCGGGCTGGTGCGTGAGGTGGAGGAGGAGGCCGCCGCGGCGCTGGCGCAGTACGCCTGAGCGGGTCGCGGCTGGCCGGCTAGTTCGCCAGGTTACGCATGTAGAATACGGTGCGGGCAATCTAGCGCCTCGTCGGTGACGAAGTACCGCTGAGGTGACGAAGCACGGCTGACCCGGCGCGAGTACGCCTCCCGACTGGATTGGGGACCAACATGTTCGATCCCAGCGCACCGCACATCATCATCCTGCTTGTCGTGGTGCTGCTCCTGTTCGGCTCGACGAGGCTGCCGGGAGCCGCCCAGGCCCTCGGCAAGTCGATGCACATCTTCAAGCGGTCGGTCAAGGGCATGGACGACGATAAGGACAAGCAGGACGAAAATGGCCCTGTGACCACGGTCGTCCAGCCGACGCCGCGGGAGCTGACCAGCCCGCAGCCTTCGCAGCAGGCGCAGATCGACGCCCTGCAGCGCCAGCTCAACGACCTGCAGCGGCGGGGGCAGCCCGCCGCCGGTGACACTCAGCAGGCCAGCGGCCAGGCCGCTGCCGGTCAGCACGACAACCGCTGACCTCAGGCACGGTGATGTCCGGCCAGGAGGACAGCCCGGCCAGCATGGGCGGTAGGGCCAACGGTGCCAGTTCGCCCAAGTTTCGCTTGCCGCGCAGCCGCCGGGTCGTCAATCCAGAAGCCAGGATGTCGCTCATCGAGCACATCCGCGAACTGCGCAACCGCGTCTTCAAGGCGCTGCTCTTCGTCACCGCGGGAGCGATCGCGGGCTGGTTCATCGAGGAGCCGGTCTTCAAGTTCATCACCGGGCCGTACTGCAAGCTTCCCGTTCGCATCAGGGACGGCATCCAGCCAGGCTTGCCGGCCAGCTCGCAGCCGCACAACTGCCACCTGATCGTGACAGGGCTCTTCGACTACTTCTTCCTGCACCTGAAGCTGGCCATCGTCATCGGCATCGTGATCTCGGCGCCGTTCTGGATGTACCAGCTCTGGGCGTTCGTCGCGCCAGGGCTGCACCGTAGGGAGCGGCGCTGGACGTACCTGTTCGTCGGCACGGTGTTCCCGTTGTTCGCGATCGGCGGCACATTCGCGTACTTCGCGATGACCAAGGGCCTGCGCTTCCTGCTCGGCATGCTGCCGCAGACGGTCGTCCCGTTCATCAGCGTGACGTCATACATCGGGTACGCGATCGCGATGCTGCTGATCTTCGGGCTCGCTTTCGAGCTGCCGATGGTGATGGTACTGCTGAACCTCGCCGGGGTGCTCACGCACCAGCGGTTCGCCAAGTGGCGCCGCATGATCATCTTCGCGGTCTTCGCGTTCGCGGCGGTCGCGACGCCGAGTCCTGACCCGATCAGCATGCTGCTGCTCGCCGTGCCGTGCGTGGCGCTGGTCGAGGGGGCAGAGATCTTCGCCTGGGCCAACGACCGCAGACGCGCAAAGCGTGGCGTCGTGTATCCGGGCCTCAGCGATGACGAGGTCGCCGACTACGGGCTCGAGACCGAGCGCGTGATGGCCAGTGACCTCGACGACGTCGACGCCAGCCGGTAAGACAGCCCTGGCCGCCCCGTAGCCTTGAGTCATGACCAAGCCGGGCATCCCCGCGGGCCCAGCGAGCGCCACCAGCGTGGCGGGCCAGGCCAGCCCTGCCGACCGATACGCCGCCTACATGCGCGGCAAGCAGGCCGATGACCCCGAGCTAGCCGCGTTCCGCGGGCTCTACGACTTCGAGTTCGACGACTACCAGGTCGCCGCGTGCCGGGCGCTCGCCGACGGGCACGGCGTGCTGCTCGCGGCGCCGACCGGCTCCGGCAAGACGGTCGTCGGCGAGTTCGCCGTCCACCTCGCGCTCGCGCAGGGCCGCAAGTGCTTCTACACCACACCGATCAAGGCGCTGTCCAACCAGAAGTACGGGGACCTGGTCAGGCGCTACTCCGCCGCCAACGTCGGCCTGCTGACGGGCGACAACAGCATCAACGGCGAGGCGCCTGTCGTCGTCATGACGACCGAGGTGCTGCGGAACATGCTGTACGCAGGCTCGCCCACCCTGGCCGGGCTCGGCCACGTGGTCCTTGACGAGGTGCATTACCTGGCTGACAGGTTCCGCGGTGCGGTCTGGGAGGAGGTGATCATCCACCTGCCCGAGTCGGTGGCGCTGACCGCGCTGTCCGCGACGGTCAGCAACGCCGAGGAGTTCGGCGACTGGCTGACCTCCGTGCGGGGCGGGACAACGGTGATCGTCGACGAGCACCGCCCCGTGCCGCTGTGGCAGCACATGATGGTCGGCACCAGGCTCTATGACCTGTTCGCCGACTCCGGCAGCCAGCGCGCCGTCAACCCCGAGCTGATCAGCATCGCCGGCCGGGATGCCATCGCGCCGCGTGGCTCGCATGAGGGTCGGCGCGGACGGCCGCAAGACGCACCGCGCGGCCGCGCGCAAGGCACACCGCACGGCCGCCCGCAGGGCATACCGCGGGGCCGCGCGCAGGGCGTACCGCGCGGCCGGGCCCGGAATCGGCGCGACGCTCAGCGGCGCGGCTCGCTGGTCACGCCCAGGCTCGCTCCGCCGCGCCGGGCCGAGGTGATCGCCAGGCTCGACCGCGCGGGGCTACTGCCCGCGATCACGTTCATCTTCAGCCGGGCCGGATGCGACGCGGCGGTGCAGCAGTGCATGGCAGCGAACCTGCGGCTGACGACGCCAGCGGAGGCCGACGAGATCGCCGCCCTCGCCGCCAGGCGGACCGCCGACATACCGGCTCGCGACCTGCCCGTGCTCGGCTACGACGACTGGCTGGCGGGCCTGGTGCGCGGCATCGCGGCGCACCACGCGGGACTGCTGCCGGCCTTCAAGGAGGTCGTCGAGGAGCTGTTCGCCGCGGGCCTGATCAGGGCCGTCTTCGCGACCGAGACGCTCGCGCTCGGCATTAATATGCCCGCCAGGACCGTGGTGGTGGAGCGGCTCGACAAGTGGAACGGCGAGACCCACGCTGATCTGACGGCGGGAGAGTACACCCAGCTGACCGGGCG
>DASUHI010000168.1:0-3431 GCA_036273575.1 Streptosporangiaceae bacterium
CTCCCCGCTGCCCGCCAGGCCCGCAGCGGAAGGCCATGGCCGCGAGCCAGCCGACGCTCGCCGTGTATGAATGCGACACCCATTGCCCAAAACGTGTATCGGTGTCACAACCATCCAACCCGCGCTGGGTATGGCCGCACCTCGGCGGCCGACCGGTCCGCGGGCGCTCGGTGACACCCCGTGCGTGAATGTGACACCCACCGCGGAAATCCCGTATGGGTGTCGCATTCATACACGAGCGGGCCGGGCAGCGCCCAGGCGGCGCCGTCCGATGCACCCCGGCGAGGGCCGCCCGGCGTACTCCCGGGGTTCTGCGGGTGCTCGGGCAGGGTCACCTGGGCCGACGTGGCCAGTCGATGAGGAGGACGACGTTGCGGTCGTCGGCCGTGCCGGCGCCCGCGCCGCCCTCGGCCGTGATGAACTCCCTGAGCTGCCAGTCGTTCGCCGCGAGCTCACGGGCGAGCGCGGCCAGGGCGGCGGGCTCCTCGAGGTCGGCGTAGCTGGCCGGGGCGTCGCTGTCGATCACCGTGCAGGCGATCGCGAGCGCGCCGTCTGCGTGCAGCACCTCGATGATCCTGGCCTGCTGGGGCCAGTCGATGTGCGACGCGGTGGTGACCTGCCAGAACCCGCCTGGCGCACCGTCCTCACGCACGGCCGTCACGGCGTGGATGTGGGTGTGGCCGTTGAACCAGGCCACGACGCAGCCGAAGCCGAGCAGGAACTCGCGGAGTTCGTCGACGAGGATCCGGCGGCCGGCGCCTGGCGGGCGCCGGCCGTTGACCAGCGTCTCGAGCGGGTGATGGCTGAACAAGATCGCCGGGCGGCCCTGTTCCTGGCAGGCGGTCAGTTCCGCGTGCAGCCAGCCGAGCTGGGTGTCGTCGAGCGAGCCCTGCCAGCCGCCGTGCGGGTTGACGGTGTCGAGCACGACGCAGCGCACGTGGCCGTGGTCGAACCCGTAGTACGCGGTCCCTTCCGCCACGTTGCGCTCGGTGTAGCCGTGCCCGGCAGGCCTGCCCGTGCTCCTGAAGTGCTCCCAGACGTGGCGGGCCCTGGTGACAGGCGCGCGACGAGGGTCGGGCGTCACCGCGATGCTCTGGCCGGCCGGCACCTCCGCCAGCGCCTCCGCGTGGGCTGAATCGAACCTGGCGAGCGCCCGGAGGGCGTCAAGGCCGTCGGGGGGCGTCACGTACTTCACGGCGCTGGTTTGCAGCTCGGCGAGCCAGCCGGCCGCTGGCAGCGACCCCTGCAGCAGGTTGTCGTGGTTGCCGTGCACCGCGTACCAGGGCATGCCGAGCCCGGTGGCGCGGAACGGCCGCCTCGCGGCCGCGAGGATGCCGGGCAGCGCAGGGAAGCCGTACCTGATCGTCGGCAGGTCGCCGACGTCGTGCTCGGGATGCCAGTAGCGCTCGTCGTCGACCTCGGGCGCGGCGACGCCCTCGTAGCGCAGCGGGTCGCCGGAATCTGGCACCACCGTCTGCCCGTCCAGCAGGCCGATGTACGCCCTGAGCTCGTTCACCTGACAGTTGTCCGTGGCGTCGCCGGTCACGATCGTGAAGTCGATCGGCGCGCCGGACAGCGGCCCGCGCGCCGTCCTGCGGACGGCGCGCGTCATCGCGTCGGCTACTTGGAACGTGAACATCTCCTGGGCCCGGTAACAGCCGACGATGCCGACGGAGGCGCGCAGCGGCGAGTCGAGGTCGGAGTACCGGTCAAACAGCTCGGTCCTGCCTGGCGACTGATGATCCATGATGTGCGTGTCGGACAGGTGCGCCATGCATAGCAGCGGCACGGCGGAGCGCTGCCAGCCGGGTCGCAGGCCCGCGATGGCGAGATCGGTCCTCGCCGCGTGCTGCTCTCCTTCGGCTGGCACGAGGGGCCGGTAGCCGCCGTCGCGAGGCTCGCCTGGAATCAGGCGGTGCGCAGTCGTGCCGGGGCCGGGCTGGGCCGATCGGGTCGTCATGAAGCCATCGTCAGGCACGCTCGGCGATGAGTACAGCCGCGCCTGGCAGGCTGATTTGCACCGACGCGCCTGGCCCGAAGCCGCCGGCGTCCACGCTCGGATGGTCAACCTTGACCGTCACGTCGCCGGACAGCCGCACGCTGATCCTGCTCACCGACCCGAGGAACGACCGGTCGGTGACGGTGCCGTTGCCGCCTGGCGCGGCCTCGATCCGGAGTCCCTCGGGCCGCACGAGCACGTCGACCTCCTTGACGTCCCCCGCAGGCTGCTGGCCGTGCACGGGAACGACGGCGCCGAGCGCGCGTACCTGGCCGGTCCCGGCGACCTCACAGGGGATGCGGTTCATCGTGCCGACGAACTCGGCCACGAATGCCGTCACAGGATGGGCGTACAGCTGATCGGGGAACGCGATCTGCTCAAGCTTGCCCTGCTTCATCACCCCGACCCGGTCGGCCATCGACAGGCTCTCCTCCTGGTCGTGGGTCACGAACAGCGTGGTGATCCCGAGCCGCTGCTGCACCGACCTGATCTGCTCGCGGAGCTGGAGGCGCACCTTGGCTTCGAGCGCCGACAGCGGCTCATCGAGCAGCAGCACCTGCGGCCCGATCGCCAGGGCGCGGGCGAGCGCGACCCGCTGCTGCTGACCGCCGGACAGCTGGTGCGGGTAGTGCCTGGCGTGCTCGGTCACCCGACCATGTCGAGCAGCTCGCCCGCCCTGCGCTTGCGCTCGGTGGGCGCGATGCGGCGCATCCGCAGCCCGAAGGCGACGTTGTCAAGCGCCGACATGTTGGGGAACAGGCTGTAGCTCTGGAACACCATCCCCATATCCCGCTTCGCGGCGGGGACCGCGGCGACGTCCTTGCCGTTCACCGAGATCGAGCCGCTGTCGGCGGTCTCGAAGCCAGCGAGGATCCGCAGCGCGGTCGTCTTTCCACAGCCGGACGGCCCCAACAGCGCGACGAACTCACCGGGCGTGATGTCGACGGACAGCTTGTCGAGGGCGCGGATCGCTCCGAACGTCCTGGTCAGCTCCGACATGACAACAGGGACGCCGTCCTGGCCACGGCCGCCGGCACCGCGCGCGGCTGACTCCGGCGCGGGCTCGCCACCCGCGGGCTCGGCCTGGCTGGTCGTGTTCGCCGTCATCGCGCATCTCCAGTCTCCTGCCGGGTCACGGTCACCAGATCCACCTGGCCGCCGCCGAGGCGCCGGGCTCGCCGGCCGCCGATCATCGTGATGGCGAGCAGGAAGATCCACGTCACGAACAGCGCGAAGAGCGACGCCGCGACCGAGACCGGCCCCTCGTCTGGTCGAAATTGACGATCCAGAGGGTGACGCGCAAGAGCGGCGGCCGGCCGGGACGGGCGCTAGGGCTGACGGCCAGCGGCGGCCGCCATCGCGGCGCCGACGATTCCCGCGTCGTTTTGCAGCGCAGCGGGCACGACCTGGGCGCGCAGGCTCAGCCTGGGCA
>DASUHI010000169.1:0-15947 GCA_036273575.1 Streptosporangiaceae bacterium
GAGGCTAAGCCGGAAATAACAGAACGGTCAAGCTCGCTCGGCACCGACGCTGGAGCTCGCGCTCGCGCTGGGGCTGGGGCTGGGGCCCGGCCCCCGCGCTCGCCGGTCAGTCCGGCTCGCTCGCCGCGAGCTCCGCGCTGACGAACTCGTCATCGTCGACGGCCGCCGCGTTCAGCCCGTCGGTCTCTGCGTCGCGCCCGTTGTTCTCGTGCTCTTGTTCCAGCGCTTCCCTGACCACCCGGTACGCGAGCCCGGCCGGGTACCCCTTTCTGGCCAGCATCCCGACCAGCCGCCGCAGCCGGGCCTGGCCTGGCAGACTCGCGGTGCCGGCGAGCCTGCGCTCCACCAATGCGCGCGCCGTAGCCAGTTCGGTCTCCGAGCTCAGCGTCGCGACCGCCGCCTGGATGTCGTCGCGGTCGACGCCACGCTGGTTCAGTTCCGCCTCGAGTGCCCGGCGGCCAAGACCCCTGCCGTGGTGCCTGGACTCGACCCAGGCGCTCGCGAACGTCGCATCGTCGATGAGGCCGACCTCGGCGAACCTCCCGAGGACCGCCTCGGCCGCCTCGTCGGGCACTCCCCTGCGCCGCAACGTCTGCGCGAGCTGCGCCCTCGTCCGCGGAGCCGCGGTCAGCTGCCGCAGGCAGATCAGCCGGGCGACCGCCTCCGGATCGTCGTGCTGCTCGCCTGCGCCCTCCCGGTCACCCAGCGGGCGGGACCTGGACCTGCCTGCCACCGCTGTTACCGGACACCGCCCCGGCCGGTCACCACCCCGAGGCTCGGACGAGCGGGCTGCTCAGGCAGCGGCGTGACTTCCGCGTCCAGCCGCGGCCCGACGCCCAGCTTCTCCTTGATCTTCTTCTCGATCTCGTTCGCCACATCGGGGTTCTCACGCAGGAAGTTCCGCGCGTTTTCCTTGCCCTGGCCGAGCTGGTCGCCGTCGTAGGTGTACCAGGCACCGGACTTGCGGACGATCGTCTGCTCCACGCCCAGGTCGATTAGGCTGCCCTCGCGGCTGATCCCCACCCCGTACAGGATGTCGAACTCGGCGATCTTGAACGGCGAGGCCATCTTGTTCTTCACGATCTTGGCCTTGGTCCTGTTGCCGACCGGCTCGTTGCCGTCCTTCAGCGTCTCGATTCGGCGCACGTCAATTCGCACCGAGGCATAAAACTTCAGAGCCTTACCACCAGTGGTCGTTTCGGGCGAGCCAAACATTATTCCGATTTTTTCCCTAAGCTGGTTTATAAAGATCGCTGTCGTCTTTGTCTGATTCAAGGCGCCGGCGACCTTGCGGAGGGCCTGGGACATCAGCCTGGCTTGCAGGCCGACGTGGCTGTCGCCCATCTCGCCCTCGATCTCGGCGCGCGGGACCAGCGCGGCGACTGAGTCGATCACGACGACGTCGATCGCGCCGGACCGGATCAGCATGTCGGCGATCTCCAGCGCCTGCTCCCCCGTGTCCGGCTGGGAGACGAGCAGCGCGTCCGTGTCGACGCCGAGCTTCTTGGCGTACTCGGGGTCCAGCGCGTGCTCGGCGTCGATGAACGCGGCGATCCCGCCCGACTTCTGGGCGTTCGCCACGGCGTGCAGCGCAAGGGTCGTCTTGCCGGAACTCTCAGGCCCGTATATCTCGACGATCCGGCCGCGCGGCAGGCCGCCGATGCCGAGCGCGACGTCGAGCGCGATCGACCCGGTCGGGATCACCTCGACGGGCGCCCGGGCGTCGTCACCAAGGCGCATGACGGCGCCGCGGCCGAACTGCCGCTCGATCTGAGCGAGCGCGGTTTCCAGGGCCTTGTCCCTGTCCCCGGCCTTGGTGCCGCCCGCCTTGTCGTTCGGTGCCATGTGAACTCCCGTCGGGATCGAGAGGCTGCTGCGCGTGCCTTCCGCTGTTCTTGCTGACGCTACGCGTGGCCACCGACATTTTGCTGGCGCCGTGGCCAGCCGGTGCTTCGCGGCCCGCACGGAGCCGCAAGGCACACCAGCCGGACCACTCTAACGAACAATTGTTCGATCATGGGGCCGACGCGCCGAGCGGCGGAAATTACCTGCAACCGCCCAGCCAGCACACGTGAAGCCAGGTCCGCACCTCGAACGCCAGTTCGGCGCCGTACGCCCTCCGCACTCGGCCATACCCCGAGCCCGGACCGCCCGGCCACGATAGGCCGGACCTCGACCGCTCAGCAACGTTCCCGAGCCCGCGCGCATGAATGAATGGCCCATTTAGTCGCTTTTTCCGCGATGAATGGGCCATTCATACAGCCCTTCACCCGGCCGGAGCGGACCGATGGGCGTTCTGAGTCCGCCGGGCAATCCTGATCGTGTATCGGAGTGACACCCATGGCAGTTGGAGGTGATCGGTGTCACTCCGATACACGACCGGGGCATCGGCCGCCACCGATAGCTAGCCGCAGCAGGCCTCGCACAAGGAACCGAGCCTGACCCGTGCTCTTCCCGGCACCGGAGCACCGGACACCATCACGATCTCGCGATGCGTAAGCCTTCACCGGCGGCTCAGCGCAGTCGCTCTGGCACGTTGAACGCCGCGCACACGGCGCGCCAGATCACCTTGACGTCCTCGCCCTCGTCAAGCGCCTGGCTGACGGTGCGGCCGTCGAGACCGGCCAGGACGAAGTCTTTGGCCACGCTCTGGGCGTAGACGTGCCCGAACTGCTCGTCCATCCGCCGCCAGAACTCAGTGAGACGCACGGCCGACAGAGTACCCCGGCCCGCGCCGCACCTAGAATTCCCGCTTAACCAGCCGGCATTATGGAAACCTCCCGCAGCGAGTTGGCAGGTCCCGACGGGTATGAGATCGCGAACGGCCGATGTTATGGTCCACAGCAGGAAGGTCGCATCACCGAGATCCCGGAGGCCCGCGATGATACGCCCGGCCGCTTGCCGAGACCTGATGCTTGTTTGCCGGCGCCACGTCGACCAGATGCGGGTGTCGAGCGCCATCTGTCGTTCCTTCTGCTGACCACGCTCTAGCCAGCCGCCGGACCGCTTCGGCCCGGCCTGACGCCTGCCCGCGCCCGCCTCGCGGGCCAGACGAGAAGCGCGCCAGAACCTCAAGCAGAAGGACTCCCCCATGCCTCGCACGCAGCAGCGCGGCCAGGGCCAGTGGGCCCTCGGCCACTACGAACCGCTGAATGCCGCAGAACGCTTCAAAAAGGATGACGCCGGGCTCAACGTCCGCGACCGGATCGTGAACCAGTACGCACACTCCGGGTTCGACTCGATCGACCCGACCGACCTGCGCGGCCGGTTCCGCTGGTGGGGCCTGTACACCCAGCGCCGCCCCGGCATCGGCGGCGGCAAGACGGGGGCGCTCGAGGACGCCGAGATCGAGGACGCCTACTTCATGATGCGCGTGCGCATCCCCGGCGGCCAGCTCACGGGCGCTCAGCTGCACACCGTAGCCGGGATTGCGAAGGAGTACGGCCGCGACCTCGCCGACGTCACAGACCGGCAGAACGTGCAGTTTCACTGGATCAGGATCGAGGACGTGCCGGCGATCTGGGATCGTCTAGAAGAGGTGGGCCTGTCCTCCGTGCAGGCCTGCGGCGACGTCCCGCGGAACATACTCGGCTGCCCGGTCTCCGGCCTCGACGCCGCCGAGGTGATAGACGCGACCGCGGCGCTGCGCGCCACCGAAGCCGTCGCGGCGCTCAACCCCGAGTTCGTGAACCTGCCGCGCAAGTACAAGACGACGATCTCCGGCTGCGGCTCGCAGTGCACCGCGCATGAGATCAACGACGTGTCGTTCGTCGGCGTCATCGGGCCGGACGGCACCCCTGGCTTCGACCTCTGGGTCGGCGGCGGGCTGTCCACAAGCCCGATGATGGCGCAGCGGCTCGGCGTCTTCGTCCGCCCAGAGCAGGTGCCCGGCGTCTGGGCCGGCGTCACAGGGCTGTTCCGCGACTACGGATACCGCAGACTGCGCAACAGGGCCAGGCTCAAGTTCCTGGTCGCGGACTGGGGTGCCGAGCGCTTCCGCGAGGTGCTCGAGACCGAGTACCTGCACGAGACGCTGCCGGACGGACCGGCCCCGCCGCCACCGCCGCCGGGCTCCCGCGACCACGTCGGCGTGCACCGCCAGCGCGACGGCCTGTACTACGTCGGCGTCGCCCCGCACACCGGCCGTACCTCCGGCACGCAGCTGTCGCAGGTGGCGGATCTTGCTGAGACCTACGGGTCGGGCCGGGTTCGCACCACCATCGAGCAGAAGCTGCTGATCACCGATGTTCGGCAACAAAATCTCGCGGAGCTGGTCGCCGAGCTCGAGTCCATCGACCTGCCGGCCCGTCCCTCGCCGTTCCGGCGAGCCACGATGGCGTGCACCGGCATCGAGTTCTGCAAGCTCGCGATCGTCGAAACCAAGCAGCGCGCCCGCGACCTGTACACCGAGCTGGACAAACGGCTGCCTGACTTCGACACCCCGGTCTCGATCAACGTGAACGGGTGCCCGAACTCGTGCGCTCGGTTCCAGCTCGCGGACATCGGGCTGAAGGGATCCATCGTGGACGGGGTAGAAGGATTTCAGGTCCACCTCGGCGGTTCGCTCGGCGCCGATCCGGCGTTCGGGCGCAAGATCCGCGGGCTCAAGGTAACGGCCGACGCGCTGCCCGACTACGTGGAACGGCTGTTGCGCGCGTACGTCACGGACCGCGCGGACGGGGAGCAGTTCGCGACGTGGGTGAGGCGCGCCGACGAGGACCTGCTGACGTGACGGCCGCAGGGGAACCTGAACCTCCAGCCGAGGCCGGCGAGCGCCAGGTGCCGTTCTTCTGCCCGTACTGCGGCGAGGAGGAGCTCCGCCCGGCCGGGTCCAAGGCCGGTGCCTGGGAGTGCCGCTCCTGCTCCCGCTCCTTCATCCTCCGCTTCGCGGGCGTTCTCTCATGATCGCGAAGACCTTTTGTTCCTATAGGACCCGAGATCCTTCGCGATCATGGAATCGGGAGCCGCCGTGAGCGGGTATGCGCTCGAGCTGGAGATCGCGGGAAGGCACGTGGTCGTCGTCGGGGGCGGGGCGGTCGCGCTGCGACGGGCGAAGGCGCTGGCCGGTGCCGGGGCGAAGGTCACCGTCATCGCGCCGGACATCACCGCCGAGCTGGCCACCCTGCCCGTGACTGTCCGTCGCAGGCGCTACCGCGCCGGCGACCTCACGGGCGCCTGGCTCGTTCACGCGGCGACCGACGACCCGGCCGTGAACGCGGCCGTCGCCGCCGACGCGGACCGGCAACGGATCTGGTGCGTGCGCGCGGACGACTCGGCCGCGTCGGCGGCCAGGACGCCGGCCGTGACCAGGCACGGCGACGTCACCGTGGCGGTGACGTCCGGCGGTGACCCGCGCAGGTCACAGCGGCTGCGGTCGGCGATCTCGCTGGCGCTGGCCGACGGCTCGCTGCCGGTTCGCCCGCAACGCCGCCCGGCCGTCGGCCCGGTGATCGGTTCGGTCGCGCTGGTAGGCGGCGGGCCTGGCGATCCAGGGCTGATCACGGTCCGCGGCAGGCGGCTGCTCGCCGAGGCCGACGTCGTGGTCGCCGACCGGCTCGGGCCGAGCGCGCTGCTCGGTGAGCTCGACCCTGACGTGGAGGTCGTGCTGGCCGGCAAGGCGCCGGGCGCGCACACGATGACCCAGGACGAGATCAACGCGCTGATCGTGGACCGGGCACTGGCGGGCCGCCGGGTGCTCAGGCTCAAGGGCGGTGACCCGTTCGTGTTCGGCCGCGGCGGCGAGGAAGCGCTCGCGTGCGTGCGCGCGGGCGTGCCGTTCGAGGTCGTACCCGGCGTGACGAGCGCGGTCGCGGTGCCCGCGTACGCCGGGATCCCGGTCACGCACCGCGGCATCACCCAGGACTTCGCGGTCGTCTCCGCGCACATGGACCCGTCGCAGCCTGGCGCGAGCGTGGACTGGGAGTCGCTCGCCAACGGCCCAGGAACGCTGGTGCTGCTGATGGCAGTTGCCCACCTGGAGGCGATCAGCGCCGAGCTGATCAAGCGGGGGCGGGCCGCCACCACGCCGGTCGCGGTGATCAGGGACGGGACGCTGCCAGGCCAGCAGGTGCTGACGTCGACTCTCGAACGCGTCGCCGCGGACGCCGCCAGGCAGCGGGTGCGGCCGCCAGCGGTGGTGGTCATCGGCGACGTCGTGGGGCTCCGCGATAAGCTCAGCGCCGCGACGCAGGGGGCGGAACGACACAGGGAACGAGGTGCGGCATGAACAGTCCGACCCTGCTGGCCGTCGCTCACGGCAGCAAGCACCACGCGGCGACCGCCACGATCAGGGCGCTGGCCGGCGAGGTCGAACGGCTCGCGCCGGTGCTGGATATCCAGGTGGCCTTCGTCCAGCACGCGGAGCCGAGCCTGCCCCATGCCCTCGACGCCGCCGGTCCCGACGTCGTGATCGTCCCGTTGCTGCTGTCGACCGGCTACCACCTGACCACCGACATCGCGGGCGCCGTCACCGCGATCGACACCGCGATCACGGCAGGCGATGCGCCCGCGCCCCGCGTCGCGGGCCCGCTAGGACCTGACCCGCTCCTGGTCACGGCCCTCACCGGCCGGCTGGCAGAGGCAGAGGTGCCCGCCGGCACGCCTGTGGTGCTCGCGGCCGCTGGCTCGTCAGACCCGCTGGCCGCAGGGCAGGTCCAGGCGCAGGCGGACCTGCTGGCCGCCGATCTGGGCGTTCCCGTCGCGGTCGGGTACGCGGCCGCCGGCCAGCCCACGGTCGGCGATGCCGTCGCCGCGCTTCGCGCCAGGACCGGCAAGCCGGTGGCGGTCGCGTCCTACCTGCTCGCTCCCGGCCAGTTCCAGGACAAACTCGGCCAGGCGGGAGCGGACTGGGTGACGATGCCGCTCGGCGCGCACCCGGCCGTCGCGGCGCTGATCATCGACAGGTACCGGGCGCACAGGACGCCCGTCGGCCGGGCCGCGTAGGCGCCGGCGGGACAATAGATGAATGTCCCCCGCAGAACACCCCGCGACAGACAGCGCGCCGGATGGCCCTGACCTGGTGACCAGGCCGGCCGGGCGGGTGATCCTGCTGGACCCAGGCGACCGCGTGCTGCTGATGCGTTACGACGACGGGCCGCCCAACGGCGTGCACTGGTCGACGCCTGGCGGCGGGCTGAACCCTGGCGAGGGCTTCGCCGCGGGAGCCGCGCGCGAACTGGCCGAGGAGACCGGCTGGCACGACATCGTGCTGCTCGGAGAGGTCCACAGGTGGACGCACACGATGGAGTACGACGACGCGATCGTCCGGCAGGTCGAGCGGTTCTTCCTGGCCAGGACCGATCAGAGCGCCAGGGAGATTCGCGGCGTCGAGGCGATGCACCAGGCCGACGGCATCGCGACGTGGCGCTGGTGGACCCTCGCCGAGCTCGACACCACAACGGAGGCGATCTGGCCGGCCGAGCTCGCCATGCTCGTCAGGAAGGCGCTGGCGTGATCAGGAAGCCTCGGCCCTGACCACCCTGACCAGCGCCCGCAGGCCGGCCAGCAGCTCCTGCTGATCACAGAACCCGGTCAGGGTCTTGTCATACGCAGCACCATGACGTCGATCCTGCGGCGTGCCCGAGGCCGCGGGCGCCGACGCCGCGAGCTGTTCCTCGCCGAGCGCGGAACCCAGCTCATGCGGACGGCCGTGCTGCTGGCCGGCGGCCGCCAGGACGGCGAGCGGCGCGGCTGTCGGTGGGTAGCGGCAGTATGGAGGCATGCCCGCACGCGCAGCGACCGGGGCGCTGGCCGGCTTCTCCGAGCCGACAGCGTCCTGGTTCCGCGCTGCGTTCGCCGACCCGACCGCGGCCCAGGCGCAGGCGTGGAAGGCCATAGGAAATAAAGAGAACGCGCTGGTCATTGCCCCGACCGGGTCAGGCAAGACGCTGGCCGCGTTCTTGTGGGCGATCGACAAGCTGGCGACGGAGCCGCCGCCGGCCGACCCTGCTCAGCGCTGCCGCGTGCTCTATATCTCACCGCTCAAGGCGCTGGCCGTCGACATCGAACGCAACCTGCGCTCCCCTCTCGCCGGCGTCGGCCAGGCGATGCGCCGCCTCGGACTGCCAGAACCGCAGGTCAGGGTCGGCGTGCGCACCGGCGACACCGCCGCGGACGAACGCCGCCAGCTCGCCAGCAAGCCGCCCGACATCTTGATCACGACCCCCGAGTCGCTGTTCCTGCTGCTCACGTCCCGGGCCAGGGAGGGCCTCCGCGGCGTCGAGACCGTGATCATCGACGAAGTGCACGCGCTGGCTGGCGGCAAGCGCGGCGCGCACCTGGCGCTGTCGCTCGAGCGCCTGGACGCGCTGCGTGGCGCCGAGGCCTCGCCCGCGCAGCGGATCGGGCTGTCAGCGACCGTCAGGCCCCACGAGGAGGTCGCGTCGTTCCTCGGCGGCTCGCTGCCGGTCGCGATCGCCGCGCCGCCGAGCGAGAAGCGCCTCGACCTGAGGATCGTGGTGCCCGTCGAGGACATGTCCGACCTCGGCTCGGACGGGGCCAGCCTGCCAGGACCCGGTCAGCCGTACGGCGCCATCGCGGGGCCCGCCGAGTTCGCCGGCCAGGCCGGGACGGGGAACCCTGGCGGCGGGGGGCCGTTTGGTCCCGGCGGCCCGCCTGGACCAAACGGCCAGGCACGGACGAACTCGATCTGGCCGCACGTCGAGGCGCAGGTACTGGACGCGATCGAGCGGCACCGATCCACGATCGTGTTCGCGAACTCGCGCCGGCTGGCCGAGCGGCTCTGTGCACGCCTCAACGAGCTGGCCGCCGAGCGCGCGGCCGAGCGGGCGGAGCTGGCCGGGAACGACCCTGACGACATCACCCCGCCGGTGGTGGCGCGCGCTCACCACGGCTCGGTGTCCCGCACCGAGCGGGCCCAGATCGAGGAGGCGCTCAAGGCGGGAAGGCTCCCCGCGGTCGTGGCCACGTCGAGCCTCGAGCTGGGTATCGACATGGGCGCGGTCGACCTTGTCATCCAGGTCGAGTCGCCGCCGTCGGTCGCGAGCGGCCTGCAGCGGACCGGGCGCGCCGGGCACAACGTCGGTGACGTCTCGCGCGGAGTGATCTTCCCGAAGTACCAGGGCGACCTCGTCCAGGCCACGGTCGTGGCGGGACGGATGCGCGCCGGCCAGATCGAGGAACTGCGGATGCCGCGCAACCCGCTCGACGTGCTGGCCCAGCAGGTCGTCGCGATGACCGCGATGGACGACTGGACCGTCGACGACCTGCTCGCGACGGTCAGGCGGGCAGCCCCGTTCAGCGGGCTGACCAGGCCGGTGCTCGAGGCTGTCCTTGACATGCTGGCCGGCCGCTACCCGAGCGAGGAGTTCGCCGGCCTGCGGCCGAGGCTGGTCTGGGACCGGGCGACCGGCATCCTGCGCGGGCGCCCGGGCGGGCAGCGGATCGCCGTCACCAACGGCGGCACGATCCCCGATCGCGGGCTGTTCGGCGTGTTCCTCGCCGGAGCGGCCGACAAGAGCGGCCGGCACTCGCGCCGGGTCGGCGAGCTCGACGAGGAAATGGTCTACGAGTCGCGCGTCGGCGACGTCTTCGTGCTCGGCGCGAGCTCGTGGCGGATCGAGGACATCACCGCCGACCAGGTGATCGTCTCGCCAGCGCCGGGGCAGCCAGGCAAGCTGCCGTTCTGGCACGGGGACACCCCGGGCCGGCCGGCGGAGCTGGGGGCCGCGATCGGCGCTTATTGCCGCGAGCTCGGCGCCGCCGATCCGCAGCACGCGACGGCCAGGCTGCGCGAGGCCGGGCTCGACGAGCTGGCGACAGCCAACCTGCTCGGCTACCTCACCAGCCAGCGAGAGGCGACTGGATACCTGCCCGATGACCGCACGCTGGTGCTCGAGCGGTTCCGCGACGAACTCGGCGACTGGCGGCTGATCTTGCACAGCCCGTACGGGTCCAAGGTGCACGCGCCGTGGGCGCTCGCGATCGCGGCACGGCTGCGCGAACGCTATGGCGGCATGGACGTGCAGGCCATGTACACCGACGACGGCATCGTGATCAGGGTGCCGGACGCCGACGACCCGCCACCCGCGGGCTTCGCCTTGCTGGATCCTGACGAGATCGAGCAGCTCGTCACCACCGAGCTGGGCTCGTCGGCGCTGTTCGCCGCGAGGTTCAGAGAGTGTGCGGCGAGGGCGCTGCTGCTCCCCCGTAGGCAGCCAGGCCGGCGCTCACCGCTCTGGCAGCAGCGCCAGCGCGCCGCCCAGCTGCTGGCCGTCGCGAGCGGATACGGCAGCTTCCCGATCGTGCTCGAGACCATGCGCGAGTGCCTGCAGGACGTGTTCGACGTGCCCGCGCTCACCGGCCTGATGCGCGACCTGGCGGGGCGCAAGGTCAGGCTCGTCGAGGTGGAGACCGCGTCAGGCTCGCCGTTCGCGCGGTCGCTGCTGTTCCGGTACATCGGCGCGTTCATGTACGAGGGCGACGCGCCGCTCGCGGAACGCCGCGCCCAGGCACTCGCCCTGGACTCGGCGCTGCTCGCCGAGCTGCTCGGCCAGGCCGACCTGCGCGAGCTGCTCGACCCCCAGACAGTCGCCGACGCCGAACGTGACCTGCAGCGCCTGTCGGCGAGCAGGCAGTGCTCGTCGGCTGAGCAGCTGGCCGACATGATCATGCAGATCGGCCCGCTGTCCGCCGATGAGATCGCGGCCAGATGCGCCGAGCCCGCGGCGGCGCGTGCCTGGATCGCCGAGCTGGCCGGCCAGCGCCGGGTCATCGACGTCAGGATCGCCGGCGAGCAGCGCGTCGCGGCGATCGAGGACGCCGGCCGGCTGCGGGACGCGCTCGGCGTCGCGCTGCCGACCGGAGTCCCCGTCGCGTTCACCGAGCTGCTGCCTGATCCGCTCGGTGACCTTATGTCCAGGTACGCGCGCTCGCACGGGCCGCTGACCGCGAGCGACGTGGCGCACAGGTATGGGCTGGGCATCGCGGTCGTCACCGGCGCGCTGCACCGGCTCACCGCGAACGGCCGCGTCGTCGAGGGCGAGTTCCTGCCGAGCCTGGCAGGGCCGCAGTGGTGCGACGCGGGCGTGCTCAGGACGCTCAAGCGCCGCTGCCTGGCCAAGCTGCGACAGGAGGTCGAGCCCGTGCCCGCGCAGGTCTTCGCCGCGTTCCTGCCAGCCTGGCAGGACGCTCTGCACGACACGGGAATCCGGCCTGCCAGCCCGCAGCCACGCCGACGCGGCCGCGTGGCCGGGCCCGACGCGGTCTATTCGGTCGCCGAGCAGCTCGCGGGCGTCGCGGTGCCCGCGGCTGCGCTGGAGTCCCTGGTCCTGCCCGCCAGGGTCCCCGGTTACGAGCCCGCGATGCTGGACGAGCTAACGGCGGCAGGCGACGTCGTCTGGGCTGGCGCCGGCGCGTTGCCAGGCGGCGACGGCTGGCTCGTGCTCGCACCGGCGGACTCGGCTCCGCTGCTGCTGCCCCCGGCGGGCGAGATCACGATGACGCCCGTGCACGAGGCTGTGCTCGAGGCGCTGAGCGGGGGCGGCGCCCTGTTCTTCCGTGCACTTGCGGATCGCGTCGCTGACAGGGTGACGGCCGCTGACTCCAGGGCGCTCAGCAAGGTCAGCGACCAGGCCATCGCGACGGTGGTCTGGGACCTGGTCTGGGCAGGGCGGCTGACCAACGACACGCTGGCGCCGCTGCGCACCCTGCTCGGAGCGGGCAAGACTTGGTCGCCGAGGCCCGAGGCGAGAAGCCGGCCCGCAGGACCCGAGGCGAGAAGCCGGCCCGCAGGGCCCGAGGCGACAAGCCGGCCCGACGGCCAGGGCCAGCCTGGCCAGCCGCCCGCCTGGCAGGCACTGCAGTCGCCGTATGCGAGCCAGCGAGGGCCGGCCGCCGGCCGGCTGACCAGGCGGCCTGGGTTTGGCCGCGGGGCTCTCCCCTCCCACACCGGGCCTCCCACCGTGAGCGGCCGCTGGTCCCTGGTACCGCCGGCCGACGCGGATCCGACGCGACGCCTGCACGCGCGGGCGCTGTCCCTGCTTGACCGGTACGGCGTCGTGATCAGGGGCGTCGCAGCCAGCGAACGGGTCACCGGCGGGTTCGGCGCCCTGTACCCGGTGCTGCGGGCGATGGAGGAGACGGGCCAGTGCCGGCGCGGCTACTTCGTCGAAGGGCTCGGCGCCGCCCAGTTCGCGCTCCCTGGCGCGGTCGACAGGATGCGCGCCATGGCCGACTCGGTGCTCGCGTCGGTGCCTGCGCAGGCCACCAGCCAGCCGCAAGACCCGTGGGTTGCCAGCCAGCAAGGCACGCACGCTACGGCCGGTGAGCCTCCCGTCCTCGTGCTAGCCGCGGCAGATCCGGCCAGCGCCTACGGCGCAGCCCTCGGTTGGCCGGCGCGGCCCGACGAGACCCCTGGCGGCCATCGCCCTGGCCGCAAGGCAGGAGCACTGGTCGTCCTCGTGGCCGGGCAGCTCGTCCTCTATGTGGAGCGCGGCGGCAAGACGCTGCTGTCCTGGACCGCCGACCCCGCTCTGCTCGGCCCCGCCACGAGCGCCCTCGCCGGCGCCGTCCGGGCCGGCGCGCTCGGCAAGCTGACCGTCGAGCGGGCCGACGGCGGTGGCGTCTACGAGTCGCCGCTCGCCCAGGCGCTCGAGCAGGCGGGCTTCCGACCGACCCCGCGCGGCCTGCGCCTGCGGAGCTGACACCGCGCGGCTAATACCCGTTCCAGGGAGGAGATGTCCGTGCCGTACGTCGACGTCACAGGGATGCGGGTCTGGCACGAGGTACTCGGCGAGCCCGCGGACGGCACGGCGCCGGTCGTGCTGCTGCACGGCGGGATGGCCAGCGCGTCCTCGTGGTCAGGACAGACGCCAGGCCTGACCGGCGCGGGCTACCAGGTGTACCTGCCGGAGCGCCGCGGCCACGGCCACACTCCCGACCAGCCGGGCCCGATCACGTACTCCTTGATGGCGGGCGACACGATCGCGTACCTGGATCAGGTGGTCGCGCGGCCCGCCCATCTGATCGGCTGGAGCGACGGGGCCGTCGTCGCCCTGCTAGCGGCGCAGCGGCGGCCGGATCTCGCCGCCAGCCTCGTGCTGATCGGGCAGTACTTCAACTCGGCGGGGCGCGTGCAGGGCGGCCTGACCGACCTGCTGGTCAACGCCGACGAACAGGTGACGGGTTTCCTCCGGGAGTCCTACGCGAAGGAATCGCCGGACGGTCCCGGGCACTTCGACGAGATCTACGGCAAGGTCACGCAGATGTGGCGGACCGAGCCCGAGATCGACCTCGCCACCCTAGGCAATGTCGGCATGCCCGCGATGGTGCTGCAAGGTGACCGCGACGAGGTCAAGCTCGGCCACAGCGCGGCCGTCGCCTCGGCGCTCGGCGAGGGCCGGCTCGCTGTGCTGCCTGGCACGCACCTGCTGCCCATCGAGAGCCCTGAACTGGTCACCTCGCTGCTGCTGGCCGCCATCCGCGGCTGGCCGCCGGGCCTGATGGAAGCGGACTAGGCGCGAGGCGGCCCCTGGTCGATCCGCCGCAGGATCGGCTCGGCGCGCTCCAGGGTGGTAGCACCCCAGGGCATCCGCTCGTCCCACCACGTGACGCCTAGGTCGGCGAGCGGGCCGGTCAGGTCACGGCCGGCTGGCCCGGCCCGGCTCATGCCGCCGACGACGATGTCGAACGGCAGCTCCGCGAGCCCGTTCTCCGCCCGGCAGCCGCGCAGGAACGTCACCAGATCCCTAACCTCACGCACGCCAGGCGGGCGCGCGGCCTCGAAACCGGCCGCGCACGGGATCGCGCCGTCCCACCGCGCCGCCCGCCGCATCGGCGCCTTGTTCGGCCAGAACCCGCCGACCCAGATCGGCACCCTTGGACGCTGAACGGGCGTCGGCAGGAAGGCCACGTCGTCGAGCACGACCTGGTTCCCGCGGTACGTCACCGGCTCGCCTGACCAGAGCAAGTCGAGCGCCTGCAGACCCTCGTCCAGGCGTTCGGCGAGCACCCTGACGTCAGTGGTGTCACCGAAGCTTCCGTACTCGTCAGCGACGGGCGCGCCCAGGCCGGCCCCGAGGATCATGCGGCCGCGGGTCAGCCTGTCCAGCGTGGTGACCTCCCTGGCCAGCTTCGCCGGCCGCCGCCGAGCCACGGGCGTGATCGCGGTGCCAAGCCGGATCCGGCGGGTCGCCAGGGCCGCGGCGGTGAGCAGGACCCAGGGATCGGCGATCTCCCAGCGAAGGTCCTTCTCCCCGACGACGTGGTCCCAGACGAGCAGCGCGTCCCAGCCTGTGTCCTCCGCCCGGCGGGCCACGGCGGCGAAGACTTCAGGCGCCGCGAACTCGCCGAAATTCGGAACGTTGACCGAGTACCGCACAGGGGCATCCTGTCATCAGCTACCGACAATCCTGGACGAGCTAGGACAGCCGCGCGCGAGCGGGCGACCCCGGCACCCAGGTCAGACCGGCTCTAGCGGCATGTGCGGCAGCGGCGGGAGTGTCACCGTGACCTGATCGCCGGCCGCGACAAGGCCGCCGGTTACGACGACGGCCATCACGCCGGCCTTGCGCACCAGGCGGTGGTCGGCGTCACGGTCCAGCACGGCCTTCATCAAGCCCGGCTGGAACCCGTCGAGCTGCACGCAAGGGTTGCGCAGGCCGGTCACCTCCACCACTGCGTCAGGCCCGAGCGTCAGCCTCGTGCCGGTCGGCAGCGCGAGGAGGTCGACGCCGCGGGTGGTGACGTTCTCGCCCATGTCACCCGGCGACACGCGGAACCCGCGCAGGCCGAGCTCGTCGTGCAACTCCGCGTGGATCAGGTGCACCTGGCGCAGGTTCGGCGCCGACGGGTCCCTGGCCACCCTGGATAGGTGCTGGACGGTCTGGCCGGCGTGCGCGTCGCCGTCGACGCCAACGCCCGCGATCAGCCGGATCGCGGCGCGGGCCGGCTTGCTGAACGCGTGCCTGCCGTCGCTGCTGACGGATGCTACGAACCCGCGGAGGGGTCCAATGGGGTCGTCCCCCCAGCGCGAAACGGCTGGCATCACCACACCCCGGGGATCATGCGGGCCGTCCGGCTCGCGTACGACTGGTACTCGGAGCCGAGCGCGGCGGCCAGCGCCGTTTCCTCCACCCTGATCCTGGCGCCGAGCATGAGCGCCGGCGCGACGACGATGAGCACCAGGGACAGCCAGTTGCCCAGCGCGAAGCCCGCGCCGGCGAGCGCGAGCAGCGCGCCTGCGTAACCCGGATGCCGCAGCACGCGGTACGGCCCGTGCTGGACGACGCGGTGATCGTCGGCGATGCCCACGACGAAGGTGAAGAACCTGTCCAGGGTCAGGATCGCCCAGATCCGCAGCGCAATCCCCGCTACCGCCACGATCTCGCCGAACGCCACCAGCGCCCGGCCGCCGCCCGTCGCGAACTGGGTCAGCCTGGCCAGCCAGAGCGCACCGATCACGGCGGCCGTGATACCGAGCACGAGCAGGAAGAACGTCCACTCGCGCAGGCGCCCGCCCGCGATCGCTGACCAGTCCCTCAGCCGGGCGCGCCAGCCGGGGCGGGCTGCGAGCCGCAGCCTGAGCGCCAGCTCCGCGACGCCCCACAGCACCAGCGTCATGGCCGCGGCGCCGTGCCATGGCCCTGCCGGGAGTCGTTGCGCCATCGGTCAGCCTCCCGGTGTCGTGTCGCCAGGTTTCTGCAACTCGTGTCAGCTACCTGCATAATGCTGCGTATGCGACTGTCAGCCCGAGCCGATTATGCCCTTCGTGCCGCAATCGAGCTCGCGGCCTCGGGCGAAGGCCACGTCACGGCTGAGCAGCTGGCCAGGGCGCAGCAGATCCCAGCGAAGTTTCTCGAGGCTATCCTCACCCAGCTGCGGCGGGCCGGCCTCGTGCGCAGCCAGCGCGGCCCTGATGGCGGGTTCTGGCTCGCCAGGCCGGCGGATCAGATCGCCCTCGCCGACATCATCAGGGCCATCGACGGCCC
>DASUHI010000170.1:0-11399 GCA_036273575.1 Streptosporangiaceae bacterium
CCGAGCCGGAGGTCGCCGACGTGTCCTACGACGCCCTCGGCTGCTCGATCAGCCAGGCGAGCGTGTCGGTGCTTACCGACCTGGTGATCGGCAAGCCGGTCAGCGAGGCGATGGAGATCGAGGCCGAGTTCCTCAATCTGATGCGGTCAACGGGCGAGCCCGACGAGGATCTGCTCGGCGACGCCGTGGTCTTCGCGGGGGTGGCGAAGTATCCCGCCAGGATCAAGTGTGCTCTGCTTGGCTGGATGGCATGGAAGGACGCCACCGCGCAGGCGATTGGAAACAAAGATGACACAAGCACATGACGCCGACGTCGAGGGCACCAGTCCGGAGGTTGCGGACCTGCTCGAGGCGCTGAGGGACGTCGTTGACCCCGAGCTCGGGGTCAACGTGGTGGACCTTGGCCTGGTCTACGGCGTCACCATGGACGCCGACAAAGTCGCGACCGTCGACATGACACTCACCAGCGCGGCCTGCCCGCTGACAGATGTCATCGAGGACCAGACCCAGGTGGCGCTCGACGGGCTGGTGAGCGACGTCAGGATCAACTGGGTCTGGATGCCGCCGTGGGGTCCCGAGAAGATCACCGAGGACGGCCGCGAGCAGCTCAGGGCGCTCGGGTTCAACGTCTGACGGGCGTGCCTGCCCGCAGGATCGACGTAGCGCCAGCACGTTTCGCACGCTGGATCAGCTCGTTCGGCGAGCGACACGGCGGTGGCCTGACTGCGGCGGCTGGCACCGAGGCCGTGCTCTTCCGCGCGGCCGACGGCGCGACGGCCACCTGCGAGGTCCCGTTCCCGCCTCTCGCCGGTTCCCATGACGCAGAGCCAGGGACCCTCGCACGCGACATCGCGGCCCACGCCTGTGCCGACCGGACCGTCGGTGTGCTGCTGGTCAGGCTCGGCGGGTACGCGGCGGGCGTGTTCACCGGCCAGGAACCTGTGCTTGCCTCGTCGAAGGTCGGCAGCCGCCTGGTGCACGGCCGCAGCGCGGCTGGCGGGCAGTCCCAGCGGCGCTTCGCCAGGCGCAGGGAGAACCAGGCGCACCAGGCGCTCGCCGCCGCCGCCGACACCGCCGCCGCGGTGTTCGGCCCGCACCGGCTCGACGCAGTCGTCCTCGGCGGCGACCGCCGCGCCATTGCGGGCCTGCGGGCCGATCCCAGGCTCGCCGGCTACTTCGAGCAGGAGACGGGCGCGTTCCTGACCGTTCCCGACCCCAGGCTGGCCGTCCTCCGAGACACACCCAGGCTGTTCCGGGCGATCCGCATCTCGCTCACCGAGCCGCCAGAAGTCGCTCACACTGGGTGAGGCAAGCCGCAGCTTTGCAGCGCACGTAGTCACGAACATTTGCGGCTGATCTGGCAGCGAGCCTGATCCTGCAGGGGCCGCCTTAGGCCTGCACCTCGGAGCCGTCGCCGGCCCAGAGCGTGTGGAACGAGCCGTCCTGGTCGACCCGCCGGTACGTGTGCGCGCCGAAGTTGTCGCGCAAACCCTGGATGAGCGCCGCGGGCAGCCGCTCCCTGCGCAGACCGTCGAAGTAGGCGAGCGAGGACGAGAACGCGGGCACCGGCACGCCGGCCATCGCGGCGTCCGCCACGATCCGCCGCCAGCTCTGCAGCCCGGCCGAGACGGCCTCCGCGAAGTACGGCGCGACCAGCAGGCTGGGCAGGTCAGGGTCGCGGTCGTATGCCTCGCGAATGCGGTTGAGGAACCTGGCCCTGATGATGCAGCCGCCGCGCCAGATCGTCGCCATCGCGCCACGGTCGATCTGCCATCCGAATTCCTCGCTGCCCGCCTGGATCTGGTCGAACCCCTGCGCGTACGCGATGACCTTCGACGCGTACAGCGCCTTCCGCACGTCATCGGTGAAGCCATCGCGGCCGTGGGGTCCTGGGGGGTAGTCCCCCGGGGCCGATGCAGCTGGCAGCGAAGCGACCTCGCTGCCGAACGCCTTGCGCGCGGCCGCGCGCTGGTCGGCGTGGCCCGACAGCGAGCGGGCGAACGTGGCCTCGGCGATGCCCGTGATCGGGACGCCGAGGTCCAGCGCGCTCTGCACGGTCCACCGCCCGGTGCCCTTCTGCTCGGCCTGGTCGAGCACGACGTCGATGAACGGTTTCCCGGTCTTGCCGTCCGCGTGAGCGAGCACGTCGGCGGTGATCTCGATGAGGAAGGACTCGAGGTCGCCCTCGTTCCAGGTGCGGAAGATCTCCGCGAGCTCGGCCGGGCTGGCCCCGGTGCCGGCCCGCAGCAGGTCGTAGGCCTCGGCGATGAGCTGCATGTCGGCGTACTCGATGCCGTTGTGCACCATCTTCACGAAGTGGCCAGCGCCGTCCTGACCGACGTGCGTGCAGCACGGGGTGCCGTCCACCTGGGCGGCGATGGTCTCGAAGATCGGCCCGAGCGTGCGGTACGACTCCGGCGAGCCGCCAGGCATGATGCTCGGCCCGTTCAGGGCGCCCTCCTCGCCGCCTGAGACGCCCGCGCCGACGAAGTGCAAGTCGTGGTCCCTGAGCTCGCGTTCCCTCCTGCGGGTATCCGCGAAGTGAGCGTTCCCGCAGTCGATCACGATGTCGCCGGCGTCAAGCAGAGGCACGAGCTCGCCGATCACCGCGTCGGTGGGCTGACCGGCCTTGACCATGATGATGATCGCCCTGGGCCGCTCGAGCGACGCGACGAACTCCGCCGTGCTCTGACTCGGCACGAACGTGCCCTCGTGGCCGTGCTCAGCCATAAGGCTCTGAGTCCGCTCGTACGTCCTGTTATGCAACGCGACCCTGTACCCGTGCCTGGCGAGGTTGCGCGCGAGGTTGCGGCCCATGACGCCGAGCCCCGTGACACCGATCTGCGCGGTCTGCTGCTCTGTAGTCACGCGTCGCACTCTATCGAGGCGGCCCGCGATGCATGTCGGGGCGCTGGCCGGCTATCCTGGCACGATCATGATGCGCGGCCTGCTTCTTCGCAGCCGCGGCGAGGCCCGGTAGGGTCGGCCCCTCGCCGCGGGGTATTGCGCTGTCGCCGACCACGACCAGTGACGCCGACAGGAAGCAGCACAGGAGAGCAGCATCATGAGTCAGCCTTCGCAAGTCCCTTCCGGCATGCCGTGCCACCGCTATCGCCCCTTCCCGGCCGTTGACCTGCCTGACAGGCAGTGGCCGGCCCGCAGGATCACCGCCGCGCCGCGATGGCTGTCCACGGACCTGCGCGACGGGAACCAGGCGCTGATCGACCCGATGAACGCCGCGCGCAAGCAGGCCATGTTCGACCTGCTCGTGCGCATGGGCTACAAGGAGATCGAGGTCGGCTTCCCGGCCGCGAGCCAGACCGACTTCGACTTCATCCGCAGCCTGATCGATTCGGGTTCGGTACCCGACGACGTCAGGATCTCCGTGCTCACCCAGGCGCGCGAGGAGCTGATCGAGCGCACCGTCACATCGCTGATCGGGGCCCGCCAGGCCACCGTGCACCTGTACAACGCCGCGGCGCCCATATTCCGCAGCGTCGTGTTCGGCTGGGACGGCGACGGCCGCGAGGAGTGCAAGGCGGTCGCCGTCGACGGAACCAGGGCAGTCATGAAGTTCGCCGAGCAGTACCTGGCCGGCACCGACTTCGGCTACGAGTACTCGCCCGAGATCTTCATGGACACCGAGCTCGACTTCGCGCTGGACATCTGCGAGGCGGTGATGGACGCCTGGCAGCCGGGGCCTGACCGGGAGATCGTGCTGAACCTGCCCTGCACGGTCGAGCGTTCCACGCCCAACGTCTACGCCGATCAGATCGAGTGGATGAGCAGGAGGCTGACCAGGCGCGAGCACATCGCGCTGTCGGTGCACACGCACAACGACCGGGGCACCGCCATCGCCGACGCCGAGCTGGCGATGCTGGCCGGAGCACAGCGGGTCGAGGGCTGCCTGTTCGGCAACGGCGAGCGCTCGGGCAACGTCGACCTGGTCACGCTTGGCCTGAACCTGTACAGCCAGGGGATCGACCCGATGGTCGACTTCAGCGACATCGACGAGATCAGGCGCACCGCCGAGTACTGCAACAGGATCGGCGTGCACGAACGGCACCCGTACGCGGGCGACCTCGTCTACACCTCGTTCTCCGGGTCGCATCAGGACGCGATCAAGAAGGGCTTCGACCGGCTGGAGACGATCGCCGCCGAGGCGGGCAAGCCCGCCTCTGAGATGCCGTGGGAGATGCCGTACCTGCCGATCGACCCCAAGGACGTCGGCCGCTCTTACGAGGCCGTGATCCGGGTCAACTCCCAGTCGGGCAAGGGCGGCGTGGCCTACATCATGAAGCACGACCACCACCTTGACCTGCCGCGCCGGCTGCAGATCGAATTCAGCCAGGTGATCCAGCGCCGCACCGACAACGAGGGCGGCGAGGTCGACGCCGCCCAGATGTGGCATGCGTTCGAGGCCGAGTACCTCGCGCCAGGCGCGTTCGAGCTGGTCAGCTTCGCATCGTCGAGCGATGACGGGACGGAGCGGATCAGCACGACCGTCCGCGCGTTCGACGCCGAGTACGAGCTCACCGGCATCGGCAACGGGCCCATCGCAGCCTTCTGCGACGCGCTCTCGGCGCTGGACATGGGCCTCGGCGGGGTTAGCGTGCGCGTGCTCGACTACGCTGAGCACGCGCTCACCGCTGGCCGCGACGCGGAGGCGGCCGCCTACCTGGAGATCGAGGTGGGCGACCGCGTCTACTGGGGCGTCGGCATCAGCGAGTCCATCGTCCGCGCCTCGCTCCGCGCCGTCACCAGCGCGCTCAACCGCGCTGCCCGACGCCTCCCAGCGGTCGCACCCGCCCCCGCATAAGTGCCCGCAACGGGGGCGCCCCGATGTTCCTCTAAGAGCAACGGAGCGCCCCCGTTGTACGAACCGGTATTGCGTTGGTTCGGGGAGCGGCTGCGGCTACACTGACCACATGCATTCGCTCACCTCTTAGCGGGACGCCCACGCCGACGGCAGGCGTGGGCCCTTTTGTGTCCGATATATCCGCTAAGAGAATCTTGAGAGTGAGCGATACCGATGATTACCGTCCACGACCTTGAACTGCGCGCTGGCGCGCGCCTGCTCGTGGAGAACGTGGGGTTCCAGATCGCGCCCGGCGACAAGATCGGCCTGGTCGGCAGGAACGGCGCGGGCAAGACCACGCTGCTTCGAGTGCTGGCAGGGGAAGGCCAGCCGGCCGCCGGCAAGATCATCAGCAACGAGACCATCGGCTACCTGCCGCAGGACACCAGGACCGGCGACCTCGACGCCCTCGCGACGGACCGGATACTGCAGGCACGCGGGCTCGACCGGGTGCTGGCGGAGATGCGGCACGCCGAGCTCGGCATGGCCGACGCCAACCCGGCCAGGCGGGACGCCGCGGTGCGCAGGTACGGGCACCTGGAGGAGCGTCTCACGGTCCTCGGCGGCTACGCCGCTGAGGCGGAAGCGGCCTCGCTCGCCTCCAGCCTCGGGTTGCCGGCCAAGGTGCTCAAGCAGCCCCTGCGCACGCTTTCCGGCGGCCAGCGCCGCCGCGTGGAGCTCGCCAGGATCCTGTTCGGCGGCGCGTCCACGCTGCTGCTCGACGAGCCGACCAACCACCTGGACGCGGACTCGGTGAGCTGGCTGCGCGACCACCTGCGCGGCTACCGCGGCGGGCTGATCGTGGTCAGCCACGACACCGACCTACTGGCCGCGCTTGTGACCAAGGTGTTTCACCTGGACGCCGACCGCGCGGTGCTCGACGTGTACAACGTCGGCTGGAAGACGTACCTGGAGCAGCGCGAGACCGACGCGCGGCGGCGCAGGCGCGAGCGCGTCAACGCCGAGCGCCAGGCCGCCGCTCTGCAGTCGCAGGCCGACAAGATGCGAGCCAAGGCGACCAAGGCGAAGGCGGCGCAGGGCATGGCGAAGCGGGCCGAGCGGTTGCTGGCCGGCGTCAGCGCCGACCGCCAGCCCGACCGGGTCGCCAGGCTGCGGTTCCCTGAGCCCGCGCACTGCGGCAAAGTCCCGCTGACCGCGCAGGGACTGTCCAAGTCTTACGGCTCGCTCGAGGTCTTCACCGACGTCGACATGGCCGTCGACCGTGGCGCCAGGATCGTCGTCCTCGGACTCAACGGCGCTGGCAAGACCACGCTGCTCAGACTGCTCGCCGGCGTCGAGCAGCCGGACACCGGCACGGTGCGGCCCGGGCACGGGCTGCGGATCGGCTACTACGCCCAAGAGCACGAGACGCTCGACAACGAGCGCACCGTGCTCGACAACATGAAGACGGCGGCGCCGCAGCTGACCGAGGCTGACCAGCGTGGCATCCTCGGCTCATTCCAGTTCTCAGGCGACGACGTGGCCAAGCCCGCCGGAGTTCTCTCCGGGGGAGAGAAGACCAGGCTCGCGCTGGCGCTGCTGGTCGTCTCCGGCGCGAACGTGCTGCTTCTCGACGAGCCGACCAACAACCTCGATCCCGCCAGCCGGGCCGAGATCCTGTCGGCCCTGCGCCGGTATGCGGGCGCAATTGTTCTCGTTACCCACGACGAAGGCGCGGTTGACGCGCTCGGGCCCGAGCGAGTCCTGTTGCTGCCCGATGGTGTTGAGGATATTTGGAGCGCTGACCTGGCCGATCTCGTCCAGCTTGCGTGAGGAGATACGGCTTTCTGGTGAACTCGTAGATAGGCGCGGCGATGGTCAGCAATTGTCACGATCTTTTGCAGCCGTGTGGGTAGCCGATCACGCCTTCTTGCGTGATCATGGCCAGGTACGCCGTGCACCAAACGGCAGTCAGCGGCCGCTTCAGTTCTCCGGGAGGAAGGCGTGACCGAGACCCTCAAGAAGGGCACCAGGGTGACGGGTGCCGATCGCACGAAGCTCGCGTCTGACCTGCAGAAGCGGTACAGCGCAGGGGAGAGCATCCGCGCGCTCGCCGCCTCGACGGGCAGGTCCTACGGGTTCATCCACCGGATACTCGCCGAGTCCGGTGTGACCCTGCGCAGCCGTGGCGGTGCGACGAGGGGCCGGGCCAAAGGGTGACCGACGGGCTGAGGCTCGCCATTGACGGTGCGGTCGCCACCGTCACGCTGGCTCGGCCGGAGCGAAGGAACGCGATGACTCCGGCCGTCTGGCATGGCCTCGCCGAGATAGGCGCGACGCTGCCGCCAGACGTCAGGGTCGTGATCGTGCGCGGCGACGGGCCGTCCTTCTGCGCCGGAATTGACCTGAACCTGTTGTCTGGCGCGACCGGCGGCGAACCCATCGCCAATCCGGCCGACCCGGACTTCGAGCAGAAGGTGGCCGGCTATCAGGCCGGCTACTTGTGGCTGCGTGATCCGTCGATCGTCTCGATCGCGGCCGTGCAAGGTCACGCAATCGGCGCCGGGTTCCAGCTCGCGCTCGCCTGCGACCTGCGCATCCTGACCGAGGACGCGAACCTCTGCATGAAGGAGCCCGCCCTCGGCCTAGTGCCAGACCTCACCGGTACAAAACCGCTCGTCGACCTCGTCGGCCTGCCACGCGCGATCGAGCTGTGCCTGACGGCCAGGACCGTGACCGCTGCTGAGGCGCTGCTGCTGCGCCTCGCCGAGCTGGTCGTCCCGCCAGAAGAGCTCGACGCCGCAGTCGCCGACCTGGTCGCCGCGCTGCTCGCCACCGACGCGGCTGCCGCCCGGGCGACCAAGGCGCTGCTGCAGCAGGCGCCCTCCAATACGCTGCCAGAGCAGGTCGCGGCGGAGCGGCGCGCTCAGGCCGAGCTGCTCGCCAGCCGGCTCAGCAGCCGGTCTTAGCAGCCGGTTACGCCCTTAGCTGACACGGGAAGCTCAGCGGCCCCGGCGCCGTTGCCTGTCGGCATGAGCTATGCCAGCTGGCACGCGATGCGGTCGTTCTCCCGCGACCGCTCCATCACTCAGCAGCGGATCAAGCCGGGCACGATCCGCAGGATCATGTCCTACGCGCGGCCGTACCGCCGCGAGCTCATCTGGTTCCTGATCATCGTCGCCCTCGACGCCTGCATCACGGTCGCCGTTCCCTTGCTGCTGCGCAGCCTTATCGACAACGGCATCCTGCCGCGCAATACCGCGATCGTTCTCGGGATCGGCGCGGCCGTCGCGGGCCTGGCGCTGTTCGACGCCGTGCTGTCGATCGGCCAGCGCTGGTACTCGGCGAGGATCGGCGAGGGCCTGATCTACGACCTGCGCACCGAGGTGTTCAGGCACGTGCAGCGGCAGCCGATCGCGTTCTTCACGAGGACCCAGACCGGCTCGCTGGTGAGCCGGCTGAACAGCGACGTGATCGGCGCCCAGCAGGCGCTGACCTCAACGTTGTCGTCGGTGGTCGCGAACGTGCTCTCGCTCACCCTCGTGCTGATCGTGATGGTCTCGCTGTCCTGGCAGGTCACGGTCGTAGCCCTGGTGCTGATCCCGATGTTCGTCCTTCCGGCCAGGTTCGTCGGGCGGAAACTGCAGCGGCTCACCAGGGAGTCGATGCAACTCGACGCCGCGATGGGGTCGACGATGACGGAGCGGTTCAACGTGGCCGGCGCGATGCTGGTCAAGCTCTTTGGCAGGCCGCGCGAAGAGGCCGACGTCTTCCGCAACCGCGCGGGCCGGGTCCGTGACATCGGCGTCCAGACGGCCATGTACGGATCGACGCTCTTCATCGCCCTGACGCTGCTGGCCTCGCTCGCGACAGCGGTGGTGTACGGGCTGGGCGGCTGGCTCGTCATCGACAACTTCTTCAAGATCGGCACGCTGGTCGCGCTCGCCGCGCTGATCGGCAGGCTTTACGGCCCGATCACGTCGCTATCCAACGTGCAGGTCGACGTCATGACGGCGCTGGTCAGCTTTGACCGGGTATTCGAGGTGCTCGACCTCAAGCCGCTGATCGAGGACGCCCAGGACGCCGCGCCGCTCCGGACGGGGGATTCTGCTCCGGCCGTCAGGTTCGATCATGTGTCGTTCCGGTACCCGACGGCCTCCGAGGTGTCGCTTGCCTCCCTCGAGTCGATCGCGCTGCCCGTCCCCGAGCGGACCGACGCGAACGCTGAGGTGCTGCGGGACATCAGCTTCGACGCCCCTGCGGGCAAGCTCACCGCGCTGGTTGGCCCCTCAGGCGCGGGCAAGACCACGATCACGCACCTGGTCGCGAGGCTCTACGACCCGCACTCAGGGAAGATCACCATCGGCGGCCAGGACATCAAGGGCGTGACCCAGGAGTCGCTGCACGACGCCATCGGCGTAGTGACGCAGGACGCGCACATGTTCCACGACACGATCAGGGCCAACCTCAGTTACGCGAAACCAGGGGCAACCGACGCCGATCTGATCGAGGCGTGCAGGGCGGCCCAGATCTGGCCGCTGATCGAGACGCTGCCCGACGGTCTCGACACGGTGGTGGGGGATCGCGGCTACCGGCTGTCGGGCGGGGAGAAGCAGCGGATCGCGCTGGCGAGGCTGCTGCTGAAAGCTCCGTCCGTTGTGGTGCTCGATGAGGCGACCGCGCACCTGGACTCTGAGTCTGAGGCGGCCGTGCAGCGGGCACTGAAGACGGCCCTGGCAGGCCGCACGTCGCTGGTGATCGCTCATCGGCTGTCGACGATCATCCAGGCCGACCAGATCCTGGTGATCGACGGCGGCCAGGTGACCGAGCGCGGCACGCACGCCGAGCTGCTCGCGGCGGGCGGGCTGTACACCGAGCTGTACCACACGCAGTTCGCCAGGCAGGAGCCCTCACCAGCCGCGACGCCTGAGGCGGCGCCGCAGGTGCCTGCCCGCGCTTGAGGGCGCGCCTTGCCGGAACCGGCTGGCGCTACGGCGGCGTACCGTAGCCTGGGGCGTTGCCCGCACCTGGCTCAGATGCGGCGGAAGCTGCGACGCCTGCGGTGGCCGCGCTCCGCACCGCTGAGCCGCAGCAGGATCAGCACGAGGATGGCGCCGAGTATCGACCCGATGATGCCGACGGTGTGGAACTTGGCGGGGGCGAGCCTGTGGTACTCGACTAGGTTCCAGATGAACCCGCCGACGAACGACCCGACGACGCCAAGCAGGATCGTGCCGAAGAAGCCGATGGGGTCCCGGCCCGGCACGAGCAACCTGGCGACGGCGCCCGCGATCAGCCCGATCACCAGCAGCACGATGATGTAAATGACCATGGCCCGCTAGCTACCGCGTTTCGCCGGTTTCATGCGGTCCTGCCGGACCGGCTGGTCCTCGCGCGATGCCACACTGGACGCAGCTATGACACCACGCCCGCGTCCCTACATCCTGGTCGTCAACGGACGGAAGGTCCGCCAGCCGGTCTTCGTGATCGGCGCGCCTCACTCCGGAGCCGACCTACTCACTCGTGCGCTGAAACGCACCCCCGGCTTTCACTTCACCGTCGGCCAGCCAAGCGTGCTAAGCGTGGTGTTCGCGTTCGCCCGCGCGCCGTCCATCCAGGAGGGCAGGGGAGAAGCGGCCGCGACGGTGCTCAGGGACGCGTACGCGCAGGGCTGGCAGGTCAGCGCCACCGCGTGCCTGACCTGCCGGCCCGAGTGCCAGGCCGCCGTCACCAGGTCGACGGCCGGGACGTGCGTGGACGAACGCGAGATCGGCAGGTACGGCGACGCGAGCCCGGCCCTGATCTACTGCGCGGAGGGACTCGTCGACGCCTTCCCTGACGCCCGGATCATCCAGCTCGTCCGCGATGGTCGCGCTGTCACCGCCGCGATGCTGTCCGATCCAGAGGAACTGACCTGGTTTCGCAGCGGCGTCGCCAACGTCGACTCTGAGTTCCCCAATCCGTTCTTCGGCGTTGAGACCGAGGACGACCGCACCGCCTGGCCGGTCTTGTCCGCCGCGGGCAAGTGCGCGATGCGCTGGCGCGGCGCTGTCACGAAGATGGCCAGGCTGCGCAACAGCCTTGGCGCGGACCAGCTGACCACGCTCCGCTACGAACAGGTGATCAAGGAACCGCGCGCCACCGCGGCGGCCGTCTCGGACTTCATCGAGGCGAAGATCAGCTCGATCGATGTCCCGCACGGCCGCAAGCAGATCGAGGGCTGGCGCCGGCTTCTCAGCCCAGGGCAGCTCGCCGAGATCGAGAAGGTCGCCGGCCAGCAGCTACGCCGGGTCGGCTACGGCGACTGACAGACCGCCCGGCCTGCGGCTATGCGGCGGCGGGCGGGCTGTGGCTGCGGGTGTCGCGGCCGTCGGGGCTGGTCGCGGTGGTGGTGCCGTCCGCGTTCAGGGCGATGACCCAGCCCCACCGGTGGACCATGATCAGGTGGTGGAAGCTGCAAAGCAGGATGCAGTTCCCGAGGCTGGTTGTGCCGCCGTTGCTGCGGGGGATGATGTGGTGCACGTGGCAGGCGCCGGGCGGGGTGTCGCAGCCCGGGGCGGCGCAGTGCCTGTCCCGGGTGATGATCGCCCGCCGCAGGTGC
>DASUHI010000171.1:0-17301 GCA_036273575.1 Streptosporangiaceae bacterium
GGTCATGGACAGCCCGGCGATGGCGATGGTGGCGCCGATCATGCCCTTGTAGCCGAAGCAGGGCTTGCGGCTGAACACCGGGATCACTTCGGTGGCGATGCCGAAGAACGGGATGGCGACGATGTAGACCTCGGGGTGGCCGAAGAACCAGAACAGGTGCTGCCACAAGATCGCGCCGCCGCTGTTGGCCGCGAACACCTGCGCGCCGAGCTTGCGGTCGATCTCCAGGACCAGCAGCGCCGCGGCGAGCACGGGGAACGCCAGCAGCACGAGGATCGAGGTGAGCAGGATGTTCCACGTGAAGATCGGCATCCGGAACATGGTCATGCCAGGAGCGCGCATGCAGAAGATCGTCGTGACGAAGTTGACGCCGCTCAGGATGGTGCCAAGACCGCTGAGCGTCAGGCCCATGATCCACATGTCCGCGCCAATGCCCGGCGAGAACACCGAGCTCGTCAGCGGTGAATAGGCGTACCAGCCGAAGGCAGCCGCACCGCCAGGGGTCAGGAAGCTCAGCAGCAAGATGATGCCGCCGAACGCGAACATGTAGTAGCTGAGCAGGTTCAACCGAGGGAACGCGACGTCGGGAGAGCCGATCTGGAGCGGCATGATCTCGTTCGCGAACCCGACGAACAGCGGCGTCGCGAACAGCAGCAGCATGATCGTGCCGTGCATGGTGAAGAGCTCGTTGTACTGCTGGTCCGAGACGAGGCTGAGGTTCGGCTCGAACAGCTGAGACCTGATGATCAGCGCCATCAGGCCGCCGATCAGGAAGAAGCAGAACGAGGTGATCAGGTACAGGTGACCGATGATCTTGTGGTCGGTCGAGGAGAGCCAGTCCGCCAGGATCGATCCCCTGCGGTAGGGGGCTGGCGCGCCCGTGGTCGGCTCTGATGACGTGACCGCGGTCATTACGCACCCCCAGAAGCGGTAGCGGTCTGCAGGGCCTGCTGAGCGTGGATCCACCGGTCAAACTGAGCAGGCGTCACGATCTTGACCCGGAACAACATACGGCTGTGGTAGACGCCGCAGAGCTCAGAGCATCGCCCGATGAAAGAGCCAGTCTTGGTGGGCGTCACCGTGAAGCGGTTGGCGTAGCCGGGAATGACGTCCCGCTTGAACTCGAACGGGGCGATCCAGAAGGCATGGACCACGTCCACCGAGGTCAGGTTGAACTGGACAGTCTTGTTGGTCGGGATCTCCAGCAGCGGCAGCTGCTTCGCGGGCAGGCCTGGCCGCCACATCTCACCTAGCTGCGTGACATCGTTGCCCCCGCCAGTCTGGTACTGCGGGTAGACGAACTGCCAGCTCCACTGCTGGCCGATCACCTTGATGACGACATCGGGGTTAGCCGGGTTCTTGCCGATGAAGTTCTCGTCCCTGGCGGTGAAGAAGAACAAGACGCCGACCATGATGAACGGCAGGACGGTATAGAGGAGCTCGATCGGCAGGTTATAGCGCACTTGACGGGGCAGCTGATCGCCGCGCTTGCGGTGGAAGATGATCGCCCACAGGATCCCGCCCCATACGACGATCCCGACGGCCCAGGCCGCGATCCAGGAGCCCTGCCACATGGCGACGATGACCTGACCCTGCTTGGTCACCGGGGCCAGCAGGCCCTGCCTGGTGAACGCGTTGGACTGGCAGCCGGTCGTCGCGATCGCCAGCCCCATCAGCAGAGCGCCGCGCACCGTCCAGCGCCGCAGCCAGCCAGCTCTCGTCCTTTGACGAGGGGTCGTGCGGATGGGACTCACTGATTGCCTTCCCAGCGGCCGTGTATACCGACTTGCCGAGCCTGTCCGTAGCCTGTCCTACAGGCTGTCGTGCAAACAGTACAACGAGCGCGGCCGCGGCCGCCCGCGACCCCCGGCAGATCGGTCGGCCGGGGCTGCCAGGGATGCCGGGGCCTGGCACCGTAAGGTCAGATCCATGGCATATTTCGATGCCGCCTCGGCCGAGCCGATGTCGGCGGCGGCGCGGGAGGCGCTGCTCGCGGCGCTCGACGACGGCTGGGCTGACCCTGTACGGCTGCATAGGGAAGGTCGCCGGGCCAGCCTGCTGCTCGACCAGTCCAGGGAGCGGATGGCCGCGCTTATGCGCTGCCGCGCCGACGAGCTGGCATTCACGAGCTCGGGGACCCAGGCCGTCCAGCTCGCGGTGCTCGGAGCCATCCGGGCTCGGCAGTCGGCCAGCCGCGGCCCTGGGCACGTGGTCGTCAGCGCCGTCGAGCACTCCAGCGTGCTGAACACGGCCAGCGAGGCCGAGCTCGCAGGGCATCAGCTGACGATCGCGGGCGTAGGCGCTGACGGGCGGGTCGACGCCGCCGCGTTCACCGACGCCATCAAGCGCGAGCGCACGATCCTTGCGTGCCTGCAGTCGGCCAACCATGAGGTCGGCACGATCCAGCCCGTGGCCGAGGTCGCCGCCGAGTGCGCGGCGGCCGGCGTTCCACTCCTCACGGACGCCGCGGCCTCGGCCGGTCGCGTGGCCATCCCCGCCGGGTGGTCCATGCTGGCTGCGAGCGCGCACAAGTGGGGCGGCCCGCCTGGCGTCGGGGTCATGGTGATCCGCAAGGCGGTTCGCTGGCGTCCCCCGCTGCCGCCAGGCAGCCGCGAAGGGCACCGGGTGCCCGGGTTCCCGAACCTCCCCGCGATCATGTCGGCCACCGCCGCCTTGGAGGCGTTCGAGGCAGGACGGGACCAAGCCGACATCGCGCTCCGCCTGCTGACCAGACAGATCAGGGACCGGCTCAAGACGCTGATCCCGGACTGCGTCGTCCACGGGGATCACGCGAACGCGCTGCCCCATATCGTCACGTTCTCCTGCCTCTACATCGACGGCGAGGCTCTCGTTATCGAACTCGACAAGGCCGGCTTCTCGGTATCCTCAGGCAGCGCGTGCGCCAACGACACGCAACAGCCGAGCCACGTGCTCGCCGCGATGGGCGCGATCACGCATGGCAACGTCCGCGTTTCACTGCCGCGGAACACCACGGAGGAATCGGTGACCGGCTTCCTGAGCGTCCTGCCAGGCATCGTGGATCGTCTGCGCGGCAGCACTGGGCCGCGCCAGCGATCGGGCAAGGCCAGGAGCTGATCAGTTGATCTCCGAGCCGCCCGCCGACCTGCCTGGTGCCACGCACCACGCCGTGCTCAGCATCAACGCGCTCGGGAAGAAGTGCCCGCTGCCGATCATCATGCTCGCCGAACGGATCGGCGAGGTAGCGGTCGGCGAGATGGTCGAAGTTTTCGCGGACGACCCGGCGGCGAGGACCGACGTGCCTGCCTGGTGCGGACTGAAGTCACACGACTTCGCCGGCTCCGCGAATCTGCCTGGAGAGGCCGGCTGGGTCTTCTATATTCGCCGCAGCTACTGATGTACTGATACGCCGCAGTTACTCGTGTTCCGGCGGGCCTGGCCCCCGGTCCCCTACACTCGCCTCGTGGCGCAGCCATTTGAACCGCCGCCGTCGTGGCCTGGCGAGGACCGGACGCACCAGACCGGTCCGGTGTTCGCGGACCCGTCGGGTCAGCGGCGCCGCCTCATGCGCGTGATCGGCGCCGCCGCCAGCATGGCGCTCGTTGGCGCGCTCGTCTTGGCCGGAGTCGGGCTGTTCGGCGGTCCCGACACGCCCTTCAGCGTCTTCGGCGCGCCGGCAAAACCGACGCACGGACCTGGCGCGGCCGGGCCTCGCGGGTCTGGCGGCCGGGCACCTGGCTCGGCGAGCGGCGTGCCTGGCGCACCCTCGGCGCCGGCCCGCTCAGGAAAGCCATCGCCGTCGCCGTCGACCTCGCAGGACCACTCACCGACACCTACGCCGACCAGTTCGCCAACGCCGACCAACAAGGCCGGCAGGACCCCGCCTGGGCAGGGCAGGTCCAAGAGGCCGCGCCCGTCGCCGTCCTCGCATGGCACGTAGCAGGTCCGCCGCGTCACGGCGGCGCCGCGTGACGGGGACGCCGCGCGGGCACTGGGCGCTCGTCACGCTCATGCTGCTCGTCTTCGCGACGGCCCTGGTCTTCGAGGGCTACACGCACGGCGTGCTCGGCGAGTCGCCGCAGACGGCCAACCTCGCCGGCTCGCGAGGCCCCGGCGGGCCGCACCGCCTCGTGTACGGCGGACCGGTCATCAACGCGACAGGCTCGCACCCGTACTCCTACCGGATGCCGCCCAAGACCGTCGCGCTGACCTTCGACGACGGCCCGGATCCGACCTGGACGCCGAAGATACTCGCGGTGCTGCGCCGCGAGCACGTGCCGGCGACGTTCTTCGTCGTAGGCGCCCACGTCGCCGCCAGCCCGGCCATCGTGCGCGCCGAGCTGGCGGCGGGTGACGAGGTCGGCTCGCACACCTACACCCACGCGAACCTCGCGTCGGCGGGCTGGCGGCTGCCCCTCGAGCTCACGCTCACCCAGAACGCGCTGGCCGGCGCCGCGGGAATCAGGACGCGGCTGCTGCGGCCGCCGTACAGCAGCGTCCCCGACGCCTTGACCAGAGCAGACTGGCAGGCCTATAGGCGCGCCGCCGCCTTCGGCTACCTGGTGGTCCTGACCAGCACCGACACGAAGGACTGGGCCAGGCCAGGCGTGGCGCGCATCGTGGCCAACGCGATGCCGCACGGCGACCGCGGCGCCATCGTCATGATGCACGACGCAGGCGGCGACCGGCGCCAGACCATCCGCGCCCTCCCGCGCATCATCGACCGGCTCAGGGCGCGCGGTTACCGCTTCGTCACCGTGACGGCCGCGCTGCCGCACGTCGCGGGCAACGGCGTGGCCGCAGCCGCGGCCGACGTGCCGGCCACGACACAGCAGCGCGTGATCGGAACGGCACTGGTGCTCAGCCAGCAAGCCGCGGATCACGCCACGTCCGCGCTCGCCGTCTGCCTGGTGGCCGCGAGCGTGCTGCTCATCGTCCGGATCCTGGCACTGATGCTGTTCGCGCGCAGGCACCGGCGGCGGATGCGACCTCAGCGCCTCCCGCCGAACTGGCGTGCACCTGGCATCACCGTCGTGATCCCGGCGTACAACGAGGCGGCGGGCATTGCCGCGACCGTCAAGTCGATGGTGGCCAGCAAGTACCCGGGTGAGCTCGAGATCATCGTCGTGGACGACGGGTCTACCGACGACACCGCCGGGATCGTGCACCGGCTGCGCCTGCCTGACGTCCGCGTGATTCGCCAGGCGAACGCCGGAAAGCCGGCCGCTCTTAACCGAGGGATCGCCAACGCCTGGTTCGACATTCTCGTCCTGGTCGACGGCGACACGATCTTCGCCAGGAACGCCCTGCTGAGGCTCGCGCTGCGCATGCGCGATCCCGAGGTCGGAGCCGTCAGCGGGAACACCAAGGTGGCCAACCGCAGCGGGCTGCTCGGCCGCTGGCAGCACCTCGAGTACGTGATGGGCTTCAACCTGGAGCGGAGGATGTTCGACATCCTCGGCACGATGCCGACAATCCCTGGCGCCATCGGCGCCTTCAAGCGGGCGGCGCTGGCTGACGTGGGTGGCCTGAGCTCCGGGACGCTGGCCGAGGACACGGACCTGACGATGGCCATCTGCCGCTCCGGCTGGCGCGTGGCGTACGAGCCGCGGGCCATCGCGTGGACCGAAGCGCCCAGTTCGCTGCGCCAGCTCTGGCGCCAGCGCTACCGGTGGTGCTACGGGACCATGCAGTCGATGTGGAAGCACAAGCGGTCCGTCATCGAGGTCGGGCCGTCTGGCCGCTTCGGCCGACGCTGCCTGCTCTACCTGGCCTTTTACCAGATCGTGCTCCCGCTGATCGCTCCTGTGGTCGACCTGGCCGCGATCTACGGACTGATCTTCTTGAACCCGGTCACCGTCACCGCGTTCTGGCTCGGGTTCAACGGATTGCAGCTTCTGGCCTGCGGCTACGCGCTGCGGCTCGATCGGGAGCGGCTGCGGACGCTGTGGGCGCTTCCGCTGCAGCAGGTGGTCTACCGGCAGCTCATGTACCTCGTGACCATTCAGTCGGTGATGACGGCGCTGCTGGGCGCGCGGCACCGCTGGCAGGTCATCGCCAGGACAGGGGTCTTCGGCGGCGCGCAGGGCACGCGTCAGCGACCGTCCCGGATGGCCGCGCGAGGGTAGTGGCTAGCTGAGTTTCCTCGCGAACTCCGCGGCCGCCTCAGCGCCATAAGCCCCCGCGAGCCTGCGCTCCAGCGCCTCGGGTGCAAGGTGGTACTCCTGCGTGCCCGTCGTCTCCAGCGCGTGTGCCGCCATCATGTTGCCAAGCTGCGCGGCTCGCTCAAGGCCAAGGCCCCAGGATACGGCGGCGAGGAAACCGGCACGGAACGCATCGCCTGCGCCTGTCGGTTCCTTCGGCTTCACGTCAGGCACGGCCGGAACGATGATCGGCTTTTGCCCTGCCCTGTCGATACGTGCGCCGTGAGCGCCGAGGGTAGTGACCCGGACTGCGACCCGCTCGTTCAGGTCGTCGGTCGACCAGCCGGTCTTGTGTTCGGTCAGCGACGCCTCGTACTCGTTGCAGAAGAGGTAGTCGGCGCCGGTCAGCAGCGTCCTGACCTGCTCGCCGTCAAGCCTCGCGAGCTGCCAGGAGGTATCGGCGGCGAACGGGATCTGGTTCTGGCCGCACTGCTTGGTGAAGGCGAGCATCGCGTCGGGATCACTGGCACCGATCAGCACCATGTCGACGCGGCCAGCCAGTTCGGCCAGGTCGATCTGCCTGTCCTCCGTCATCGCGCCTGGGTAGAACGAGGCAATCTGATTCATGTCGCCGTCGGTTGTGCCGATGAACCTGGCCGTGTGGTGCTGCGCGGACTCGCGCACCGCGCTCGTGTCGACCCCGTGATCTTCCAGCCAGTCGCGATAGCCAGCGAAATCGCTCTGGCCTGCCGTGCCTACCAGCAGCGGCCGCAGTCCCAGGCAGCCAAGCCCGAACGCGATGTTCGCGGCCACCCCGCCCCGCCTGATCACGAGCGTGTCGACCAGGAAGGACAAGGCGATCTTGTCGAGCTTCTCAGGCATCAGCTGGTCGACGAACCGTCCTGGGAAGGTCATCAGGTGGTCGGTCGCTATCGACCCTGTCACGGCTATGCGCACGGCGGTCCTTCTGGGCTGCGGTGAGAAGCAGACCCAGGTTACAGGCTAGGGCCCGGCAGCAGGACGTCTCCTAGCAAGCGCAGGGCCGGCGCCGCGTACGGCGCCGGCCAGCAGAATCGCAAGCATCGGGCGTATCAGTGGAACGAGTCTCCGCAGGCACAGGAACCGGTTGCGTTCGGGTTGTCGATCGTGAATCCCTGCTTCTCGATCGTGTCCACGAAGTCGATGGTGGCGCCGGTGAGGTAAGGACCGCTCATCTTGTCGGTCACGACCTGCACGCCGTTGAAAGTGCTGACGATGTCGCCGTCGATCTCGCGCTCGTCGAAGTACAGCTGATAGCGCAGGCCAGAACAGCCCCCTGGCTGAACCGCGATCCGCAGCCGGAGGTCATCACGGTCCTCCTGGGCGAGCAGGCTGCTGACCTTCGAGGCGGCAACCTCGGTGAGGATGACGCCCTGAGCCGTCACGTCGTCCTGAACTGTCATCTGGTTAGCTCCCGTAGTCAAGAGTTCCGCACGTGCCGCGCGGCAGGTCTATCGACTCCAACGATATGCCCGTCTGGCGCATTCCGCTGCCGACGGTGCCATCACTGGCCTCCAGCGGCTCCTTCCCCACACGTGCCCGGCTGAACGCGCGCCAGGCGACCAGGTATGCTTAGGTATCGTCAGTTCGACGATAAGTCACTGAAGTGGGGCTCGCCATGTCCAGATCGCCAAGTCAGGTCATTGCTACGAGGCCGTCAGGCCGCGCGGCGAACGCGCAGCGCGGCCGGGACCTGCCGTTGCTCGTCCTTGGCGCCGGTTCTGATCCGCACAGCGAGCGCGGGGTCTCCTGCCCGGGAGACCTGCCGTTGCCCTCCGACCCCGCGCTGGTGCGCCGCGCCGAGCTGGCCAGGGCCGAACTCGGCGACCGCGCGTTCATACTCGGTCACCATTACCAGCGCGACGAGGTCATCGCGTTCGCCGACGTCACGGGCGACTCCTTCAAGCTGGCCAAGGAGGCAGCGGCCAGGCCGGAGGCGGAGTATGTGGTCTTCTGCGGCGTGCATTTCATGGCCGAATCTGCCGACATCCTGACGTCCGATTCGCAACAGGTGGTCCTGCCCGACCTGGCCGCCGGCTGTTCGATGGCCGACATGGCCACCTACAGCCAGGTTGAAGAATGCTGGGAAGTGCTGGAAGACCTAGGCATGGACGGTGACGTCATCCCTGTCACGTACATGAACTCCTCGGCAGACATCAAAGCCTTCACCGGCCGGCACGGCGGCACGGTCTGCACCTCGTCCAACGCCCAGCGGGCCCTGACCTGGGCGCTGAGCAAGGGCAGCAAGGTGCTGTTCCTGCCTGACCAGCATCTGGGCCGCAACACCGCGGTGCTCGAACTCGGGATGAGCCTCGACGACTGCGTGGTCTGGAATCCGCATCGGCCGGGTGGCGGGCTAGACCCCGAGGCGCTGCGCAAAGCCACCATGATCCTCTGGCGCGGGCACTGCTCCGTGCACGGCCGCTTCACGGCGGACAACGTCGCCGAGGTACGGCGGCGGGTTCCTGGCGTCAACGTCCTCGTGCACCCGGAGTGCGTGCACGAGGTCGTGACGTCCGCCGACCAGATCGGCTCGACCGAGAAGATCATCGCCACCATCGAGCGGGCTCCCGCGGGATCCGCGTGGGCTGTCGGCACAGAGCTGAACCTCGTCCAGCGGCTCGCCGACGCCAACCAGGACAAGACCGTCGTATTCCTGGATAAGACGGTCTGCTATTGCTCCACGATGAACAGGATCGACCTGCCGCATCTGGTCTGGGCGCTGGAGTCGCTGGCACACGGTGAGGTCGTGAACCGGATCACGGTGGACCCGCAGACGGCGGCGCAGGCGAGGGCCGCGCTCGACCAGATGCTCGCCCTGCCTTGACCAGGGTCAGCCTACAGACCTGGCGCGCCCCAGACCGGGAACCAGCGACCGAGGTCGGCCTCGGTCTTCAGGTCGTTGCCGAGGACGCCGCGGACCTGGAGTTCTGTGGCGTTGTCCCGGCGCTCGCCCCCCTGGGGGGCGAACGGGTAGAAGGTGCCCCGCTTGTACAGGTACACCAGGCCGAGCCGCCTGCCTGAGCTGTCACGGAAGGCGAGAATGGTGCACAGGAGCAGCGGCCCGAACCCGCCAGCCTCGAGCGAGGAGTTCACGGCGTGCAGGTCGGTGACCAGGCCCTCGATGTCGTCCGGCGTGTGCTTGCAGACCAGCCACGTGAAGCCGTAGGAATCCGCCGTTACCTCGACGGCGGTCTTGTTCTGGCCCATCGAGAGCAGGTCCTTGACCTCCTTCTCGATGTCGCTGAAGGCCCTGCCCTCGGCGGCGCGGAAGCATACAGAGCCGGTTCCGGTCGGGGTGAAATCCGTGGCCGCCTGCAGCGTGATCGCCGCAGAGGGCAGCGCGAACAGTGCGTCCAGGTTCGGCGGCACCGGCTTGGTACGGCCGAGCAGCGCGTCGAGCAGTCCCACGCGATCAACCTCCCTGCCTGGCTACCTGCTGAGCTGCTGCGAGACCTTGTCCAGTTCGCGAAGCCGACGCTCGAGCGACGGGTGGGTGGAGAACAACGTCGACAGGCTCCACTGGCCACGGCTCGGCGACAGGGCGGGCGTGAAGTAGAAGGCGTTCAGCGGCTCGGCGGCGCGCAGGTCCCTGGTCGGGATCCGCGCCATGTCCGAGCTCACCTTGACCAGGGCGCTCGCCAGCGCCGATGGCTGACCGGTCAGCAGCGCGCCCGACCTGTCGGCCGAGAGCTCGCGGTACCTGGACAGCAGCCTGATAAGCAGGAAACTGATCGCGTAGACCACGACGCCGATCAGCAGCACGATCAGCACCACCGGCAGCGTGTTCTGGTCGTTGTTCCGGCCGCGACCCCGGCCGCCGCCGCCGAACAGCTCGGAATAGAACGCGAACCTGACGAGCAGCGCGGCCATGATGCCGAGGAACGACGCGATCGTCATCACGGCCACGTCTTTGTGCGCGACGTGCGACATCTCGTGCGCGAGCACGCCCTCGAGTTCCTTCGTGTCCAGCCTGCGCAGCAAGCCCTGGGTGACACACACCACGGCGACCTTGCTGCTGCGGCCCGTCGCGAACGCGTTCGGCATGTCCGTGGGCGCGATCGCGACGCGCGGCTTGGGCATGTCGGCGAGCGCGCAGAGCCGGTCGATGACGCCGTGCAGCTCGGCCGCCATCGGCCCGTCCTGCGGGCCGACCAGCTGAGCGCCGGCCGTGCTCAGCGCGATCTTGTCCGACCAGTAGAACGAGGCGAACGAGATCCCGACGGCGAAGATGACGGCGATGAAGATGATGCCGCCCTGGCTGACGTTGCTGTACTGCGCGAGCAGCACCACGATCGCGACGATGAAAGCGGTGAAGACCAGGCCGAGCAGGAACATGGTCGCGCCCATCCGCGCGATCAGTCCCCTGTCAGTCGCGTACCGTGTCCGAGCCATCGCCGCCTCCGTTTCCATCCCCGGCGTCTGCGAAGCCGACGCCTTCATTACATCGCAACAGTGGCGATGGTTTGAGCGCAGTCAGCTCGTCCGGGCGGTTATCGTACGGCGGCCGCCTGAATGGTTGCCGCAAGCGGGCGGGCGAAATGCCCGCCTGCCTGCGGTTTAGCACCAGCGAGCCCGCGTCCCGGACGAGGAGCATTCAGGTAGGTCTCAGCGAAGTCTCAGCCAGGAATAAGGCCGCCGTCGGTCAGCAGCTCGCGCACTTCCTCGATGGTGGCGCCCTCTCGTGGCAAGATCAGGTCAGACGGCTCGATGACATCCGGCGGCACATCTTCACCCAGCTCACGCGCCTTGGCGAGCAGGGTGCTCAGCGCCGAGCCGAAGCTGGCCTCGTCGCTCTGATTGACCGCGTTCTCCAGCTCGGCGTCCAGCTTGTTCAGCTCGTCGACAGCGGAGTCAGCCAGCCTGAGCTGGCCCTCGCCCATGATCCTGATGATCATTTAGGCACCTCCCGAGCCAGGCTGCTCCTTCTGGAAGCTGGTGCTGCTCGGCTGGCCGACGGCGGAGTCGGCCTGCCCCGGCGATCGCGCGATCTGCTTCGGCGCCTCGCCGCCCGCCAGCTCTGCCTTCATCCGCTCGAGCTCAGCGTCAACCCCCTGGGTCGTGCCCATCCGGTCAAGCTCTGCCTGGATGTCGTCAGGCGGCGGTCCGCCGAGCGCGTCGGTCAGCGCGCCGGAGGCCATCAGCTCGTCGATCGCACCCGCCCGCGCTTTCATCTGCTCGGTCTTGTCCTCCGCGCGCTGGATCGCGAGGCCGACGTCGCTCATCTCCTCCGAGATTCCGGTGAAGACCTCGTTGATCCTGGTTGTCGCCTCCGCGGCGGTGTAGGTCGCCTTGATGGTCTCCTTCCTTACCCGGAAAGCGTCAACCTTGGCCTGCAGCCGCTGCGAGGCAGCCGTCAGCTTCTCCTCCTCGCCCTGCAGCGAGGCATACTGCGTCTGCAGGTCGGCCAGCTGGCCCTGGGCGCCGGCCTTGCGGGACAGGGCTTCGCGCGCCAGATCCTCGCGGCCTGCCCCGAGCGAGTCACGGGCCTGCCGGTCCAGCTTGTCGCTCGTCTGCTGGAGCTGGTTCATCTGCAACTCGACACGCTTGCGCGACGTCGCGACGTCGGCCACTCCGCGCCGCACCTTCTGCAGCAACTCAAGTTGCGTCTGGTAGGAGTAATCCAGGGTCTCCCGCGGATCCTCCATCTTGTCCAGCTGCTTATTGGCCTTGGCCCTGAAGATCGTCGAAACCCGCTTCATCACGCCCATAAGCGCGACCTTCCCCTCATCCTGTCTGACCGGCGCGTCGCGCGGAGGCCTGTGGTTAAGCAGGCCGCCCCGGTCCGCGACGGGAATGCTCGCCAGATGCTGGATTCCCAGCCTATGGCCTCGCGCAAGGAACGTCATCACGGCGGCCTCGGCAATGCGCAGAGTGACGTTCTGGGGGGTTCGTCCGCTCATCCCGGTAGGCTGTCAGCGTGTTCCGACGACGCCGTCCATCCACCTCAGTCGAGGAAGCCGACCCCGAGGTGCCGCAGGCAGCTGACCAGCCGGTCAAGCAGGCCGGCAAGGGCCGGCCCACGCCGAAGCGCAGCGAGGTCGAGCGGCGCAGGAGGCAGCCGTACACCCCGCCTCCCGCCGACAAGAAGGCAGCGGCTGCCCAGCAGCGCGAGCGGCGGCGCGCGGACCAGCGGCGCCGTATGGACGCGATGCGGCGCGGCGAAGAATGGGCGCTCGCCACCAGGGACCGCGGCCCCGTGCGGGCGCTCGCCAGGGACTACATCGACTCCAGGCGGCTGGTCCTCAGCGAGTACATCTTGTTCGCCGTGTTCGCGATGATCCTGCTCGTCTTTGCGTTCGGCGCGGCGAAGAATTCCTCGATCGTGCTGTATATCGAGCTCGGCATCGTGCTTCTGATCGGGGTCGAGTCCCTCTATCACGCGGCCATGGTGCGCCGCCTCGTCAGGCAGAGGCTGCCTGGCGAGAATACCCGCGGTATCGCGTGGTACATCGCCAAGCGCGCCATCAGGCTCAGGAGCTCGCGGATCCCGCCGGCCAGGGTGGCCAGGGGCGAGGCGATCTGATGGAGTTCCGTCATCTGGGCCGCAGCGGCCTGAAAATCAGCGAGATCGCCTACGGCAACTGGATCACCCACGGCTCGCAGGTCGAGGAGGACGCCGCCAAGGCGTGCGTCGCCGCGGCGCTCGACGAGGGCATCACGACGTTCGACACCGCGGACGTCTACGCGGGCACCAGGGCTGAGGAGGTGCTCGGGCGCGCGCTGCACGGCATCAGGCGCGAGTCGGTCGAGATCTTCACGAAGCTGTTCTGGCCAACCGGGCCCGGCGCGAACGACAGGGGCCTGTCCCGCAAGCACATCATGGAGTCGGCGCACAACTCGCTGCGCCGGCTGGGCACCGACTACCTCGACCTGTATCAGGCCCACAGGTACGACCACGAGACGCCGCTCGAGGAGACCATGCGGGCGTTTGACGACCTCGTGCGCCAGGGCAAGGCGCTGTACATCGGCGTCTCGGAGTGGCGCAGCGAGGAGATCGCGGCGGCACTGCGCGTCGCAGGCCAGATGGGCCTGGACCGGATCGTCTCAAATCAGCCCCAGTACAACATCATCTGGCGCGTGATTGAGTCCGAGGTCGTCCCTTTGTGCGAGAAAGAAGGGATCGGCCAGATCGTCTGGTCGCCCATCGCGCAAGGCGCGCTGACGGGCAAGTACGCACCGGGAGCCGCGCCGCCCGCTGGCTCGCGTGCGACCGATGAGCGCGGCTCGGGTTTCATCCGCGAGTACCTGAGCGACGACATCCTCAGCCGCGTCCAGCGGCTCAAGCCGGTCGCCGACGAGGCCGGGCTGAGCCTGTCGCAGCTCGCGGTCGCGTGGACTCTGCAGAACCGGAACGTGTCGGCTGCGATCGTAGGCGCCACACGGCCCGAGCAGGTGCGCGAGAACGCCAAGGCCGCAGGCGTAAGCCTCGACCCGCAGGTGCTGGCGAGGATCGACGAGGTGTTCGGTCCCGTGATCGTCAGGGACCCGGCGCTGACCTCCAGCCCCGCGCGCCGGTAATCCGCTAGTCCTCAGCAGGATGCAGGCTCATCGGGCCGTACTCACACCTGCTGTCCTCCATCAGGCTCACTTGATCCACGCCAGAGTCCAGCAGGCCGCGCCACTGCTCGCCAAGCCAGGTTTCCGCGTCACCCTGGCTGCCGAACGTCTCCTTCGGCAGGCTTCGCGAGCCTGCGGGGGTCCCGTCTGCCTTCTCGAACCGCCACGTCCAGGTCATCGTCCCACTATGCCAGCCCCGCGGTGCTTCACCCGCAACGCACGCAACACGCCCAGTCAACTTGACCGGAATTCGGGCATTAATCTGTAATTCAGGATGGGAACACGCCAAGCCGACGCTTCGAAACTGTTAAGTTCTAGAGGCTAGAGTCTTGCGGCGGATACCCCGGCGTCCGCCCGGATCGGCCCCCGTCAGCAAGGTGGTGGACGGCATTGACCCGCGTTGTCGTCATTGGTGATCTTATGACCGACACGGTCGCCCACGCGAAGCTGCCGCTGGCCAAGAGCAGTGACACGCCCGCGACGGTCACCATGCACGGGGGCGGGTCAGGCGCGAACATCGCCGCGTGGCTAGCGGTCGACGGCGCCGAGGTCGCGTTCGTCGGCCGCCGCGGCGCCGACATCGCCGGGCGCAACCGGGATATGGAGTTGATGGGATACGGGGTCGACGCCCGGCTCGTCATGGACCCGGATCGGCCGACGGGAATGTGCGTGGTTATGGTCACCCACAAGGGCGACCAGACGATGCTGTCCGACCCGGGTGCGAACGCCGCTCTCTCTGCTGAAGACCTGCCGCAGGACCTGTTCGCGCCGGGATGTCACCTGCATATCTCCGGATACACGCTGCTCAATACCGGCTCCAGGCAGGCCACGCTCGCGGCGATCGGGATGGCCAGGCGGGCCGGGATGACGATCTCGGTGGACGGGGCGTCCTCGGCGCCACTGGAGCGGGTCGGCGCCGAGCCGTTCCTGCAGATGACCAACGGGGCGACGCTGCTGTTCGTCAACGCCGAGCAAGGCAGGGTGCTGACTGGCCGGTCCGAGCCAGAGCAGGCGGCGCGGGTGCTCAACGCCTGGTACCCGCACGTTGTCATGAAACTCGGCGCAGACGGCGCGCTGTTCTACGCCAACGGCAGGCCAGATCCGGTGCGGGTACCTGGCCCGCCGCTCGAGCGGATCGTGGACAGGACCGGCGCGGGAGACGCATTCTGCGCGGGATTCCTGCCGTCCTGGCTCGACAAGAAGCCGCCAGGCGAGGCGCTGACCAGCGGATGCCGCCTGGCCGCCAAAGCGATGGGGCTGGTCGGAGCCCGGCCGCTGCTCTAGGCGGCGTCCGCCGGGTCCGGCGACCGCCGGGTCTGGCGGCATCACGCGTGCATCGATGCGACACCCATCTCACGCGCGCGCAATCGGTGTCACACCGACACCCGCGGCAGGGCGCTCGCGGCTCGGCGCGCCAGGCTCGCCTCGCCGCGCGGCCTCGGGCCAGGCTCGCCATACTTGGCCAATGACGGACTACCTGAACGGGCTGTTCTCGCTCGCCGGCCGCGTCGCAGTGGTAACCGGCGGAAGCTCAGGGATCGGCAAGGCGATGGCCAGCGCGCTCGCGAGCGCTGGCGCGCGCGTGGTGATCGTGGCCCGCCAGGCAGGGCCGCTGGACCAGGCGGTGACTCAGCTCAGGTCGGCTGGCGGCTCTGCCGAGCACGTCAGCGCGGACCTCGCCGACCGATCCGCGATCGGCCCGACCTGCGAGCGGATCAGTGAGCCGTTCGGCCCACCGGACATCCTGGTCAACGCCGCCGGGGTAAACATCAGGCCGCCGCTGCACGAGCTAACGGCAGAGGACTGGGACCACACGATCGAGGTGAACCTGACGGCACCGTTCCTCCTCGGCCAGCGTTTCTGCCCTGGCATGGCCGCGCGCGGCTGGGGCCGCGTCATCAACGTGGCCTCGCAGCAGGCCATCAGGGCGTTCGGGAACAGCGGAGCCTATGGCGCGTCCAAGGGCGGGCTTGTCTCCCTCACCAGGTCGCAGGCAGAGGCCTGGTCGGGCTCCGGGGTCTGCTGCAACGCGATCGCGCCAGGGTTTGTCCCGACGACGATGACCATGCAAGTGGCCGCCGACCCGGCTCGCTCGGCGGCACTGGCGGCACGCACGATGGTCGGCCGCAACGGCGCGCCAGAGGACTTCGAAGGCATCGTCGTCTTCCTGGCCAGCGACGCGAGCGGCTACGTCACCGGTCAGCTGATCTGCGTGGACGGCGGCTTCAGTGCTAGCTAACCACCGGGCTAGCTAACCACCGGGCCAGCTAACCACCGGGCCAGCTAACCACCGGGCGACCTGACCTACGGCGTGGTCTGGCTGTTCACCGCCACGCCTACCGCCGCGAGGATGGCGACGATGAGGATGCCGAGGAAGCCGAGTATCACGCCCGTGATGGCCATCCCCCTGCCTGCCTCGCCCGAGCGGCGCATCTGCTTCATCGAGACGAATCCGAGCACGATCGCCAGGATCGCGGCGAGCAAGCCAGGCAGCAGCAGGATCCAGCCGATGAACTGCGCGAAACCAAGGACAAGCGCGGTGACCGCCATGGTGTTGGTCCGGCGGCTGCTGCCCGGCCTGGCGACCGGCTGGTAGGAGGCTCCCGTCATCGCCGGCATGCCTGCGGCCACGCCAGGACCGTACGCCTGGGGATTCTCCGCGGGCGAGAACGCGGTCGGGGGCACGTATCCGGGCGGTCCCTGGGTGTACCCGGCGCTTGGCGGCGTGTACCTGGGCGCGTATCCGGCGGCGGGCGGCGAGTAGCCGGTGCCTGGCTGATGGCTTCCCTGGCCCGGCGGCTGGCTTGCTGAATGTCCCGACGCGGCCGCTGGCCCCTGGCCAGGCTGATAGCCCGGCGAGGACGGATGGCTGGACGGCGCGCCCTGACCCGGCCAGCCCTGACCCGGCCATCCCTCGCCCGGCCAGCCCTGGCCAGGCGAGCCCTTGCCGGGCGACACGACTGCAGAGCCGCCAGGGAAACTCTCGGCAGCCGGCTGAACACTGTCCGGCGCCGGCGAGTAGCTGTCCCTGGCCGAGCCGACGCTGTCAGGCGCCGGCTGGCGGTCCGATGGTGCACCCTGGCCAGGCGAGTACTGGCCCGCGGGGTAGCTGCCATACCCCGGGCTGACCTCGGTGGCGACCGCGCCGCCTGTGCCGGTGCCCGGCGGTGAGCTCAGGGCGGCGTCGCTGGCCTCGCTGATACCGAGCGCCACGGCGATCTCGCCGGTGACCCAGCGGCACGCGTCCGGCGTGAGCGGGGACCGCGCCGAGAACGAAGACGCGGTCAGGCTGATCGCGGTGTCCGGATCCATGCCCTGCGAGACGTGTTCATTGAGGGTATCCGCCAGTCCCGCCTCCGCGGCTGCGACGAGGAGGTTCTTCTCCCGCGGCGCGTCAGGGAGCAGGTCCTTGAGCAGGTTCGACATTGTCCGGGGGCTGGACAGCGCCGCGGTGCCGTGCTCAGGGTCGGTCACGATCGCGTTCAGCGCCGCGCGAGCCTCAGCGGCGTGCTCCCAGGACGAGTCAGCCATCCGGCTCCCTCCGTGCAGCCAGCCCGCTGGCCGCACGTGGCGCCGGAAC
>DASUHI010000172.1:0-26305 GCA_036273575.1 Streptosporangiaceae bacterium
TTGTGGCACTTCCTGCACCTGCTGGTACTCGGCTTCTGGGTCCTGCTCGTTGTGCTGCTCGGCTTCGGGCTGTTCCGCATCGGGCGCTGGTCCGCTTCGCGGCGGTCCTAGGCCCCCCGGCGAGCTCAGCCCAGCGGCGTGAGTTCGCCCACCCGGCGAGACCGGCCGTTCGCCGGCTCGCCAGGTTCTGGCACGTGCGTGCCTGCGACGGGTACGGAGCGCGGCGCATTGTCGAACTCGCCGGAATCAGGTTCAGCGGCGCCTGGCTGATACCGTTCCACGGCGGAGCCGGAGGGTTCCTGCACCGCGACCGGCTCCCTGTGGATGGCCGCACACAAGCAGCGCGGGCCGCCACGGAACGCGCCAAGCTCGCTCCCGGGCACGGTGATGACCTCGAACCCCGCGGCCTCGAGTCTGCCGTTGGTCTCGGCGTTCCGCTCGTTGCAGATCGCGACGCGAGGGCCGATGGCCAGCGCGTTCCCGCCGTCGTCCCACTGGGTCGTCTGGCCCGGGTGCGACTCGATCCCGGTGTCGATCACCGTAAGCCTCTCGATGCCCATCGCGCGGGCGGCAGCCTCAAGGAACGGCTGCGCGCGGGATATCCGAAGCTCGCCGTCGCGGGTGGTTATGGTGAGCGCCGTCAGCGTGAAGGCCAGCGCGGGAACCATGATCACGACGCCGTTGTCGATGACCGTGCAGAGCCGGTCCAGATGGCCGCCCTCGCCGCGCTGGTTCATCGGCACGGCCAGCACCGTGTGCGCCACCCCGGCCTGAAGCAGGTGGCTGGCCAGCCGTTCGGCACTGGCGGGTGACGTCCGCACGCCGACGCCGACCGCCACCACGCCGGGTGCCAGCAACAGCACGTCGCCGCCGTCGAGGTGCCTCCGGCCAGCCTCGTAACCTGACCTCAGCCCGCCGAACCGCGGATGGTGACCGTAGATCAGGGCCATCAGGCTGGCTTCCCTGTGCCGCGGACCCGGCAGGCTGCCGACCACGGCCTGGTCTCCGACCCAGGTACTCGCGTCCCTGGTGAACACCAGGTTCGGCAGGGGGTCGATGACGAAGTCGTGCGGATCGAGCAGGTCGTAGACCAGGCCGCTCCCCGTCCTGAGCTCGCCAGGCGTCAGCCCGGCTATCAGGACCGACGCCAGGTCTTCCGGCGACAGCGCCGCGAGGTGGTCGCGCACCCTCGCGCCGAGCACGTCGCCGAGTTCGGCACTGGCGAGCACCGAGGTGATCGCCTCGTCCCGCGCGGCGGCGTAGCAGAAGACGTCCTGCAGGAGCTCAGTGACGTACAGCACCTCGGCGCCGCGGTCCCGCAGCACGTCGGTGAGCACGTCGTGCTCCTGCTGCGCCCGCGCTACCCACGGCTGGCCCTCGAACCCCAGCCGGCCCTGGGTTCTCGGCGTGATCCGCCTGAGCTCGAGTCCTGGCCGATGAACCAGCACTGTCCTGAGGCAGCCAACTTCGCTGTCAGCACCAATGCTGTGGCTCACGATTCCCCCGCGATTCCTCGCCATACCCCCGCACGGCGGCCCCTGTTGGCAGTATCACCAATCCCTGCCGGATTACTCCAAGCCGGATGAGGTCGCGGCGGATCGCCGAATACGGACGCGTCTACGGGGTGGTGATATCGGCCTGACGCGAGGACGTGCCCGAGGCCAGCGGCTGACCCATGGGGTCCGGGGTCAGCGGCATGCCCGCTGGAGCTGGCCCGTCGCCGTGGGCCGTGAAGCCATTGTGCCTGGGCGCGGCGAGCACCGCCCAGACAGTCAGCCCTAGGTCGTCGGCGCGCACACCCCAGGTCAGGCACAGGTGCTCGACGATGCTCAGCCCCCGGCCGCTGACCGACGAAGGCGATGGATGACCGGCGTGCGGGATGGTCACGCCGCCGCCGTCACTGACCGCCACCTCGACCGATGACCCGTCGACTGCCCAGGTCACCGCGAGCCGCTCACCGGGCAGCGGGTAGGCGTGCAGGATCGCGTTACTGAGCAGTTCGCTGATGACGAGCACGGCGTCGCTGACCGCGCTATCGAAGACCCCGGCGGCCCTGAGTTCGTCAGAGAGGGCCCGGCGCGCGAGGCCGACGCTCGCCGGGACACACGGCAGGTGGACGACTCCCGACGTGCTCACCTCCCTCGCCGCCCGCCCCGGCATCGTGGCGCGGATCTTTCCGCGCTGCGGATGTCAGATGCCCGGCCCGACGCGGCAGGAAACCGCCGGGAACCGAGGCGCTCCTCACGATAGGCGGTGCGCCGGCCGGCGGCCGGCGGCCGAAGATCACGCCGTGCCAAGCCAGCAAGGCATTGCGTTCAGCTGACCCCCGATTGAACGGTTGTTTGCGTTACCGGATCGTTATTGATTGGCGCCGGGAAACCGCTATGCGGAGGTGTTCACCGTCCGCATAGCGGGGCCGGGGAGCTACCTCGGGTACAGTCGGCGCCGTGACAGTCCCGCGCACCGGCAGCCGGCCATGCCCGGCATGGCAGGCATGAGGTCGACGAAGGCCGACACGCGTGGCCAGGTGCTCAACGGCGCGAACGCCCCGCAGGCGGACGAGGTGAACGAGGCTCCGACCGGGCAGCCCGACGGGTCGCTGGCGGCGCTGGCCGCCCAGTACGGCCTGCGGCCGAGCGCGCAGCGGCCCTCCATCGGCACGTACCTCAGCGAGCTCACGCGCCGGTGGAGCTTCATCATGGGCTTCGCCACCGCCCGCAACGTGGCCATGTACACCGAGGCCAAGCTGGGCCAGCTGTGGCAGGTGCTCGCGCCGCTGCTCAACGCCGGCGTCTACTTCCTGATCTTCGGCCTGATCATCAAGGGCGTCAGCCGCGGCGTGCCCGACTACCTGCCGTTCCTGGTCACCGGCGTCTTCGTGTTCAGCTTCACCCAGCGGACGTTCATCTCCACGTCGAAGGTGATCACCGACAGCCTGCCGCTGATCAGGGCCCTGAAGTTCCCGCGGGCGGCGCTGCCGCTGGCCTACGTCATGATCGAGTTGCAGCAGATGCTGCTCTCGATGGCGGTGCTGTTCGTCCTCATCCTCGCCGAGCGGGAGCCGCTGACCTGGCACTGGCTGCTCGTCGTGCCGGCTCTGCTGCTGCAGATCATGTTCAACGCGGGAATCGGGATGTTCGCGGCCAGGACAGGCGCGCGGGTCAACGACTTCGCGCAGCTGCTGCCGTTCTTGATGCGTACGTGGCTTTACCTGTCCGGCGTGATCTACAGCATCCAGCTGTTCGTCGCCGAGCACTCGCAGCACCACGGCTGGGCGACGACGCTCGTCCAGCTCAACCCCGCAGCCATCTTCATCACGCTGGTCCGCCAGTCGCTGCTCAGGTCCCAGCGGGAGAGCGCGTTCGGCGCGCAACACTTCAACGCGGCCAAGTGCTACGCCTGGGCAGGAAGCCCGACCAGGCCGGCCGACGCCACACCCGCCCAGTGGCGCGTGGCCCAGTTCCAGGTCAAGAACAGCGTGCCGCACGATCACCCGCTTAGCCAGTTCGGCAGCGCGTACTGCCATCCCACGTACATCTCCAGCCACCTGTGGCTGTTCGCGCTCGGCTGGGCAGTCGTCGCTCTGCTGCTCGGCTTCTGGTACTTCTGGCGGAAGGAGGTGAACTACGGCCGTGGCTAAGCAGGCGAACACGGTCGCGCCCGTGGCTGAACCCGCACCAGCCGGCAGCACCGGCGAGCCCACCGTGATCGTCGACGGGCTGCACGTCGTCTACCGCGTCTACGGCGCCGACGGCAACCGCGGGACGGCGTCGACCGCCCTGTTCCGGATCATCGGCAGGAAGACCAGGCCGGCGATCCGCGAGGTGCACGCGATCCGCGGCATGTCGTTCGTGGCCTACCGTGGCGACGCCATCGGGATCATCGGCAGGAACGGCTCAGGCAAGTCGACGCTGCTGCGCGCCATCGCGGGGCTGCTGCCGCCCGAGCACGGCACCGTGTACACGATCTGCGATGCTTCCCTGCTAGGCGTCAACGCGGCCCTCATGGAAGACCTCACCGGCGAGCGCAACGTCGTCCTCGGCTGCCTGGCGATGGGGATGACCAAGGCCGAGATCAAGAACAAGTACGCCGAGATCGTCGACTTCTCCGGCGTCGGTGAGTTCATCAACCTGCCGATGAAGACCTACTCGTCAGGCATGGGGTCGCGGCTGCGGTTCGCGATCGCGGCCGCCAAGGACTACGAGATCCTGCTGATCGACGAGGCGCTCGCGACCGGTGACGCCGAGTTCCGGGTCAAGAGCCACGCGCGGATCGACGAGCTCCGCAAGAAGGCAGGGACGGTCTTCCTCGTCGCCCACGACCTCGAGGAGGTCGAGGACACCTGTAACCGTGTGATCTGGCTCGACAGGGGCAAGATCGTCGAGCAGGGCGAGGACGTGATCAGCATCATCGATCGCTATATAGACGCCTCCGGCGGCGAGAAGGTCACCAGGGACCCCGTGACGAGGAAGCGAATCAGCGCTCCCGACCCGGCTGAATAGCGGCATACGCGAAGACTCAGGACGCTATGGCGCCGTTTTCTCTGCCTCGATGACTTTTGTCTCCAGCTAAGCGCGGCCCGTTAGCGGTGGTTTCAGCCGGTACCCGGTGGATTGTCGTCGCTAGGCTGGCGGGGGCGCGGGAGGCGGGACAGCATCGGCTGGCGGCGCCCGCCGTTGGAGTGCGCCTTGTCGTCGCCGGCGGGCGCCTCCGCCGCCGTGTCGTCGGCGGCCGGAGCGCTGGATGGCGCGCCGGCGGTGACGACAGCCGCCTGGCGGAGCGTGAGGCGCATGATCGTGCCACGACCTGCAGCCGCGGCGGCGGTCACGTCACCGCCCTGAGCCCTCGCGAGCTGGCGCACGATATAGAGTCCAAGCCCGATCCCGCCGAACCGCCTGCGGTCGCCAGCCTCGCCCTGCACGAAGCGCTCGAAGACCCGCTCGACATCGGCAGGGGCGATCCCGATGCCCTCGTCCCGCACCGTCACTTCGACCTGGCCTGACTCAGGGACGGCCGCGGCCGTGATCGTCACGGTTCCGCCGTCTGGCGAGTACTTGAACGCGTTCTCGAGCAACTGACTCACGATGCTGTCGGTCGCGGCCGCGTCGCCGTGAACGGCGGGCAGGTCCTCTGGCACGTCGGTGACCAGGGTGTGCCGGTCGGACAGCGGCCGGAACACGGTCGCGGCCTGCGTCAGCAGCCCCGCCAGGTCGAACGGCTCGTTGCTGACCGTCAGCCGGTTGGCGCCCGCCCGCGACCCGAGCAGCAGCTGGTCGACGAGCCTGGCCAGCGACTCGGCGCGCTCGGCGATCGTCTGCACTGCGGTGCGGCGGTCCTTGTCGAGCAGCTTGTCCCAGCGGCTCGCCAGCGTGCTCGCGAAGCCCTGTACGACCGTGATAGGCGTCCGCAGCTCGTGGCTGGTCGTCGCCAGGAACAGGTCCTTGGCCTCCTCGAGTTCCTTGGCCGCGGTCACGTCGCGGAAGTCGATCACCTGCTCGTCGCGGCCCTCGACCTCGGTGCAGAGCACGTCGATCCACCGGTCGCTCGGCAGCCTGCACGTCAGCGTCGCGCCGGGCTCGGGCACAGGGAACGGCGGCGGCTTCCCGGCTGCCTGCGCAGCTGACACACCCGTGAGCGCGTGCGCGGCCGGGTTCCACTGCCGCACGAGCCCGTCGCCGTCGACCACGGCGATGCCGTCTGCGCTGCTGTCGATCACGGCCCGCTCGTGCGCACGCTGACGCACGACCTCGCTGAACGCGGTGGCGTTCGACAGCGCCACGCTGGCGTGCCCGGCCAGCAGCTCGAGCAGCTCGAGGTCGACGTGGCCGACCTTGCGCCCGCTGTACAGGGCGTACAGCGCCCCGTACGGCCGTCCTGCTACGTGCGACAGGCTCAGCGTGATCGTGTGCAGCCCGGGCAGCGCCGACCAGATCAGGTCGTCGAACCTGCCGGATTCGCCGGTCCGCATCAGCACGGTGTTGCCCGACCGCATCAGCTCGCCGACTAGGCTGCTCGGCAGGTCCGCCGTCCTGCCGCGAAGGTCGGCCGGCAGTCCGTCCATGGACACCAGGCGCAGCCGGTCGTCCTCGATCAGGACGAACCCGCCGGCGTCGGCCCTTGTCAGCTCCCGCAGGCTGGCCGCGATCCGGTCGAGGACCGCTTCGACGTCCAGGTCGGCGTTCATGTCGGCCACGACGTCGCCGAGCCTGCGCACCACCCGCGCGCGCTCGGCCATGTAATGCCGCACGGTGCTGTCCTCGTCGCTTGGGTGGGCGAGCATGATCCAGCCCAGCCGCTCGCCGGACGCGTCGGTCAGGCTCGCGATGTCCATGCGCAGGTCGAGCATCTCGCCGGCTTTCGACATCCGCCTCGTCGCGAGCGACACGTGCCCGCCTGCGGCGACCCGTTCTAGCACCGCGTTGTGCTCGGCTCGCAGCTCGCGCGGGATGATCGGCGGCTCGAGCCCCAGCACCTCGGCGGCGCTCCAGCCGAACATCCGCTCGGCGGACGGGTTCCAGACGGCGACCGTCCGGTCCCTTCCTAGCGCGATCAGCGGCCCGGGCGCGCAGTCGATAACCGCGCGCGCGGTGGCCTCGAGCTGGGCCTGATCCGGCCCCTGCGCCACCGCCCGCCTCCGCCACACGCTCCCTATCGTGACATCAGATTGCCTGTTGGCAGGCCTTTTCCACGGGCAACAGGACGCCGGGGTTGAGCAGGCCCGCAGGGTCGAGCGCGGTTTTGATGGAACGCATGGCGGCGATTTCCGCGGCGGATCTCGTCCAGGAAAGCCATCCCGTCTTGACCCGGCCCACGCCGTGTTCTGCGGCGGCCGATCCGCCGTGGGCGGCGGCCAGCCTCGCCACCGCCTCGTCCGCGCTGATGTCGGCCGGGTCCGGCCCGAGGACGTTGACGTGCAGGTTGCCGACGCCGAGGTGGCCGAACACGATGATCTGCGGCTCAACGCCACCCGCAGCTGCTGCGTTCCGTACCGCGGTGTCCAGCCCCGCGCAGAACGAGCCGAGCTCGGTGATCGGCACCGCGACGTCGACCTTGTGCGCGATCCCTGCCGTGGCGATCGCCTCGGTGAGCCGTTCCCTGTACGCCCACAGTCCGGCCATGCCGCGCGCGTCCTGCGCGACCGCGGTGTCGGCCGGGAGCCGGACGGCCGTCAGGTGGCCGACGACATCGGCGATCCCCGCGAGCTCGACGAGGAGGTAGCCCTCCGCTGACGCCGGGCCAGGCGCGGGCAGCCGGGCGGCCCTACGCACCAGCGCGAGGCCCGCCGCGTCGACGTACTCCGCGGCCAGCACGTCAGGGACGGCCGCCCTGATCAGCGCGAGCAGGTCAGCGGCGGCAGTGATTCCCGCGGTCCCGGCGAGCATCACGGCGGCTGCCGGTTCCGCGGGCCGGAGCAGCAACCTGGCCCGCGTGATCACCCCGAGGGTGCCCTCGCTGCCGGCCAGCAGCTGCGCCAGGTCATAGCCGCTGCCGCCGGCGGTCAGGCCCGAGGTGTCGCCGACGACGCTGCCGTCGGCCAGCACCGCGGTCAGCCCGGCGACCTGGGCTCTGGTGGGCCCGTACCTGATCGTGTGGATGCCGCCCGCGTTGGTCGCGATGGTGCCGCCCACGGTGGCCGAGTCCCTCGACGCCAGGTCCACGCCGTATCGCAGGCCGGACGCCGCCGCGTGCCTGGCCAGGTCCGCGATCGTGACCCCGGCGCCGGCAGTCACCTGGCCGGATCGCACGTCCACGGGCTCGAGGCTCGTCAGCCGCTTCGCCGACAAGATCACGCAGTCGCTCTGGCCGGACCGGCCTGGCGGGGTCGAGCCGCCGACGAGTCCTGTGTTGCCGCCCTGCGGAATGATCGCGGCACCGTAGCGAGCGCACGCTCTCACTACCTCGGCCACCTCAGATGTGCCGCCCGGGCTCACGACGCACGTCGCGGTGCCCGTGTAGCGGCGGGTCCAGTCGGTGGCGTAACCTGCCACCACATCTGGCTCGGCGACCACGTGCGCGGGACCAGTGATGGCGCTCAGGTCAGCGAGCAGGTTCCCCATCTGCCAAGCCTGACATGCCGCCCGTCCACGGAACCTCTATGGGAGCGCGCGCGTCCAATGGCCGTGATAACAGTCGCAAATACGGACCGGAACGACATGAGCGGGCGGGCGCGGCGGTACTTGGCGGCCGCGCTCGTCGCGGGTGCGCTCGCGGTGACGGGCTGCGGCGCGTCCGGGCCGAATGAGCACAACGCGCTGCATGCCAAGGTGTCGCTGAAGTTCCAGATGCAGGGCACGGCCAGCGGCGGCGCGCCTACGACCCTGACCTGCGAGCCGGTGGGCGGGACCGATAACGGGGCGGCGAGCGCGTGCTCGACGCTACTCAAGACGAAGAAGAACCCCTTCGCGCCGGTCCCCCCTGGCTCGAACTGCCCGATGCTGCTCAGGAGCAACAGGAAGATCGTGGTGACCGGCTCCTGGTTCGGGATCAAGGTGCACAGGGTCGTGGTCGACGGCGGCTGCGACACCGCGCTCTTCGACTCACTCGACAAGGCCATCCACTAGGCGGGCGGCCGGCGGCCACGGCTTACTTCAGGAGGCGGGACAGGCGGCGGTCGGCGAGGGGCTTGCCGCCGGTCTGGCAGGTCGGGCAGTACTGCAGCGCGGAGTCCGCGAACGAGACCTCGCGGATCACGTCGCCGCAGACCGGGCACTTCTCGCCGGTTCTGCCGTGCACGGCCAGGCCTGCCTTCTTCTCTTTCTTCAGTTCCGACGCGGCGAGGCCCGCCGACCGCTCGATCGCGGAGCGCAGCGTGGTAACGATGACGTCGTGCAGCGCGGCCACGTCGTCCGCGTCCAGGCTCGAGGCGAGCCGGAACGGTGACATCTTCGCAGCGTGCAGGACCTCGTCGGAGTACGCGTTGCCGATGCCCGCGATGATCTTCTGGTCGCGCAGCACGCCCTTGATCTGAGTGCGGCGGCCGGAGAGCATGCCGCCCAGGGCCTCAGCCGTGAACTCGGGGGCGAGCGGATCAGGGCCCAGCGAGGCGACGCCGGGCACGTCGGCCGGGTCGCGCACGAGGTAGACCGCCAGGCGCTTGCGGGTCCCCGCCTCGGTGAGGTCGAACCCCGCCCCGTCGGTGAACCGCACCCGGAATGCGAGCGGACCCTTGCCCGGCCTGGTCGGCTGGGGCGGGATCTCCTCCCGCCATCGCAGCCAGCCGCCCCTGGCCAGGTGCATGATCAGGTGCAGCGGCTCCGAGGCGGTCGCGGCGTTGGCGGTCAGGTCGAGGAACTTGCCGTGCCTGCCGACGTGAGTTATCCCCATCCCGTGTAGCCCGGTCAGCGGCGGATCGTACGTCTTCAGCACCGAGAACTCGGCTATATCGGCACGATCTATCACGCGGCCAGCAGCCCGATCGCGCAGGTCCGCCGCAAGTGACTCCACCTCGGGTAGTTCCGGCACGATAATGATTCTGCCAGGGAACTCGGGGTAGTTCGGCGCGACCGGTGGTGGGCGAGGAGGGATTTGAACCCTCACGTCCTCTCGGACACACGGACCTGAACCGTGCGCGTCTGCCGTTCCGCCACCCGCCCTCGGGGCACTGGCAGATTAGCACGCCCCAAGCTATGCCATGTCGCCGATACCATCGAAGGCGAACGGGACAGGAGGTGCATGGTGGGAGTGCTGCAGCGCTTCGAGCACCGGCTTCAGGAGATGTATGACGGTGGCTTCGCACGCGCCTTCAAATCCGAACTACAGCCGACCGAAGTAGCGGGGGCAGTGCAGCGCGAGATGGACGACCGAGCCGCGATCGTGGCTCAGGGCCGGACGCTTGTGCCCAACGATTTCGTCGCCGAGATCGCCCAGGCCGACTACGACCGCCTGCAGGTCTACGCCGACAACCTCGGCCTCGAGCTGGCGACCCTGGCCAGGGACTACGCGCGCGAGCAGGGCTACTCCTTTGTCGGCCCGGTCAGGATCCGCTTCGAGGGCGTGCCAGACCTCACGATCGGCACATTCCGCATCCGTTCCGGCGTGATCAGGGGCACCACCGTCGAGGACGGTGAGATCCGCCGTCCCGTCAGCGACATCCCCAGGCCGCAGGAGGGCTTCCCAGGGTCGCCGCGGCTGCTCGTCTCGACCGCCGAACCGGGTCACGGCGGCGCGACGCAGCGCACGTTCCCGCTCACTTCGCCGGTCACCATTCTGGGCCGCGGCACCGACTGTGACCTGAGGCTTGTCGACCAGGGGGTCTCCAGGCACCACGCCGAGATCAGGGTTGAGGACGGCGACGCCGTCCTGGTCGACCTGGGCTCGACGAACGGTACGTTCGTGGACGGGCAACCGATCAGGAGAGTGTCTTTGCGGGACGGCACTCGCGTTACCCTTGGCCGCACGACCCTGGTATTCCGTAGAGACGGCACGTACTGACGAACGGCAGGAAGCACACAGTTCCTTACCCGGCAGCCGCAATATGCACGGAAGTCCGCGCGGGCTGCCGGCCACCTGAGGACCCATGACCCGATGAACCAGCTCACCCTCGACATCATCAAGCTGGCATTTCTGGCTGTGCTGTGGCTGTTCGTGATCGCTGCCGTCGGGGTCGTGCGCACCGATCTGTTCGACCAGCCCGCCTCGCCGCGAGCCCAGCGAAGGGCCGCGCGGCAGCAGTCCAGGCACAATCAGCCGACCGGGCCTGTCCGCCCGCAACGGCCCGTCAAGCACGGCCGGGGCACACCGAAGACGCTGCTGGTCACCGGCGGCAGCCTCACAGGAACGACCATCTCGCTCGGCGAGCAGCAGATCACGATCGGCCGCGCCGCCGATGCGACCCTGGTGCTTACCGACGACTACGCTTCGACCAGGCACGCCCGCCTGTACCCGCAGAATGGCGAGTGGATCGTCGAGGATCTCGGCTCAACGAACGGCACGTACCTAGACAGGCAGAAGGTCACCCAGCCGACCCCCGTCCCGCTCGGCGTCCCGGTCCGCATCGGCAAGACCGTCCTGGAGCTGCGCAAATGAGCCTGGCACTCCGCTACACGGTCCAGTCCGACGTTGGCCTGCTTCGCGAGGGCAACGAGGACTCTGCCTACGCGGGGCCGCACCTGCTCGCGATCGCCGACGGCATGGGCGGCCACGCCGCCGGGGAGGTCGCGAGCGCGGTCGCGATCGCGACGCTCGCGCCGCTCGACGCCGACACCACCGGCGTGGACATGCTGCAGGCACTCGCGGACGCGATCGCCGACGCCAACGCCGAGCTGAGGCAGATCGCCCAGACCGATCCCGCCACCGAGGGCATGGGCACGACGCTGACGGCGCTGCTCTGGTCGGGCGACGAGGTAGCACTGTGCCACATCGGAGACTCACGCGGCTACCTGCTCCGCGACGGCGTGTTCCACCAGATCACGCACGACCACACGCTCGTCCAGTCGCTGGTGGATGAGGGACGGCTGACCCCGGAGGCCGCGGCGTCGCATCCGCAGCGCTCGCTCGTCATGCGCGCGCTGCAGAGCAGCGTGCCGGCCGAGCCCGACCTCGCCATGCTGAAGGCCAAGATCGGCGACCGGTTCCTGCTCTGCTCGGACGGGCTGTCCGACGTGGTCAGCGACGAGACTGTACACAAGACGCTGATGCAGCTGACCGACCTGGACGAGGCCGTCAGCCAGCTGATCAACCTGGCGATCCGCAGCGGCGGCCCAGACAACATCACCTGCGTGCTCGCCGACGTCATCGACACCGACGGCGGGTCGGCGCCCTCGTCCGACGTCGTCGTGGTGGGGGCGCTGACCGGTGGTGCCGACCAGCCGGTCCAGACGGTGCGCAACGACAGCCCGGCCGCGCGGGCCCATCTGCTCGCCACGGGCCGGACCCCCGACGGTGCGGTGGCCACCGACGGCGGGGAACCGCCGGCGGCGGGCGCGCCGGCCGCGTCAGGAGAACTGCAGGCCAAGGGGTCGGCTACGACACCCCCAGGGGGAACGCCGATCCGGTCGGCGGCGACGCTGCTGGCCGCCGCTCCGGCCGATCAGGCGGTCAGCACGGCGGCGTCCGATGAGGACGACGAGGAAGACGATGACCCGATGCTGGTCAGGTCGGGGCGACGCCGCTGGCCCGTCGTCTCCGTCGCCCTGCTCGTGCTGGTAGCGGTCGTGGGGGCCGGCGGACTCTATGGCTGGCGGGTCACCCAGGACGAGTACTTCGTCGGGACGGCTGGCGGCAAGGTCGTGGTGTTCCGCGGTGTCAACCAGGCCGTCGCCGGCATCAAGCTCTCGACGATGGTCCAGCGGACCGACATCCCGATTACGTCGGTGCCGAGCGTCGAGGCCGGGCAGATCCAGTCGACCATCCCGGCTGGCAGCCTGAGCGCGGCGCACCGGATCGTGTCGCAGATCAGGCAGGACTACCAGTGCGCGGTCGCGCAGGACAACATCAGGCGCTGGTTCGCCGACCGGGCGAGGGCGACGGCGAAGTCGAAGACCACGAGCAGGGCGAAGGGCACCAGCAAGCAGGGCGGGTCGGCCCCGCGGTTCGGGCGCACGACCGCGAAGCGGCTATCCGCCGGCCCGAAGGCCAGTCCCACCGGTGCACCCGCGGCGAAGCCCGCCGTCAGCGCGAGCCCTAAGCCGTCGTCCAGCACCCACCGCGCGGCGGGCCGGGCGTCGAAGAAGACGGGCAAGCAGAGGTCAAAATCGCCGGTCAACCTCCCGCCCAAGCCGCAGCTTCCCCCGTTCTGTCCCGCAGGCGGTGCTGCCGGATGAGGGTCGTGCCGGAGGCGCGCCGGGTAAGCACAGTGCCGGAGGCGCGCCGGGTAAGCACAGTGCCGGAGGCGGGCGGATGAGCGCCGTGCCCAATGTCGCGGCGGCTCAGCCGAGCGGCGCGGCGCGCCGCGCGGTGCCGCTCCCGAGGGGCAGGCGGAGCACAGAACTCGCGATGCTCTGCTTCGCCATCGGCGTAGTCGCCTTCGCGTACGTCGCCGTGGGCCTCGGCCTCAACGGGCACGTTCCCGGCGGCCTGGTTGTCTACGTCGCCGGGTTCGCGGCGCTGATGCTGATCGCCCACCTCGCCGTCCGCAGGTTCGCGCCGTGGGCAGACCCGCTCATGCTCCCGCTGGCCGCGCTGCTCAACGGCATCGGCATCGTGATGATCTACCGGCTGCAGGAGTCTGGCCGCGGCGGCAACCCTGGCCTGCGGATCAGCACGCTGACCGCGCACGCGGCCCTGTACCAGCTCGTCTGGACGGCGGTCGGCATGGCGGCGTTCGTGGCCGTGCTGGTCGTGATCCGCCAGCCGAGGATCCTGCAGCGCTACACCTATACTCTCGGCACGATCGGACTGATCCTGCTCGCTATCCCCGCCCTGCTGCCATCAAGCCACAGTTCGGTGAACGGCGCCAAGGTCTGGATCATCATCGGCGGCTTCTCCATCCAGCCTGGCGAGTTCGCCAGGATCGCGCTCGCGGTCTTCTTCTCCGGCTACCTGGTCGCCAAGCGGGACGTGCTCTCGCTGGCCGGGCGGCGTTTCCTCGGCATCGACCTGCCGCGCGGACGCGACCTAGGCCCCATCCTGGTGCTCTGGGCGATCAGCATGCTGATCTTGATCTTCGAGTCCGACATCGGCACGTCGGCGCTGTTCTTCGGCCTGTTCATCGCCATGCTCTACATCGCGACGCAGCGCAAGTCTTGGCTCCTGATCGGCTTGCTGCTGTTCGTGGCCGGCGCGCTGCTGGCCGGCGCGATCATCCCGCACGTGCACGAGCGGTTCACGATCTGGCGGCACCCGTTCGCGCCTGGCAACATCCAGGGCTCCTCTTTCCAGCTCGTGCAGGGCCTCGAGGGCATGGCGTTCGGCGGGATCTTCGGCACCGGGCTCGGGCTCGGGCAGCCGTTCCGCACCCCGCTCGTGCAGAGCGACTTCATCTTCACCGGCTTCGGTGAGGAGCTCGGGCTGACGGGGCTGATGGCGCTGCTGCTGATCTTCGGGCTGCTGGTGCAGCGCGGCCTGCGCGCGGCGCTGGCGACCCGCGACCCGTTCGCCAAGCTGCTGGCCGCCGGGCTCGCCTTCGTTCTGGCGCTGCAGGTGTTCATCATCGTCGGCGGCGTCACCCAGCTGATCCCGCTGACCGGCATCACGACACCGTTCCTATCCCAGGGAGGCTCGTCCCTTGTGGCGAGCTGGATGGTGATCGCGCTGCTGATGCGGATCAGCGACACGGCCAGGCGCCCGGCGCCTCAGCCGATTCAAGATGAGGGCCTGACCCAGGTGGTGCGGGCGGTATGAACAGGGCCATCCGCCGACTCTCGATCGCCAGCCTCGTGCTGTTCGTGCTGCTCATGGTCAACGTGAACTACCTGCAGGTGTTCCGGGTCAACTCGCTGGCCAGCGAGCCGTACAACTCGCGGATCTTCTCCGAGCAGCTCAAGAACCAGCGAGGGGAGATCATCGCGGCCGGCGACTCCGGCCAGCCCGACCTTGTGATCGCCAAGTCAAAGCAGGTCAAGGGCGGCTTCTACAAGCGGGTCTATCCGGCTGGCCGCGAGTACGCGCCCGTGACCGGCTACGACTCGATCCTGGCGACGACGTCGCCGTTCGGGCAGACCGGGATCGAGAAGGCGGAGAACAAGTACCTCACGGGGACGGCGCCTAGCCTCGCCGTGTACAACCTCAAGGGCCTGTTCACCGGCAAGCCCAAACAGGGCGCGAGCGTGTACCTGACCATCAGCCCCAAGGCGCAGGCGGCCGCCTACAGCGCGCTGGTCACGATGGGCAAGCCGGCCGCCGCCGTCGCGATCGACCCGCGCACGGGCGCCATCTTGGCCATGGTGTCCTACCCGTCCTTCAACCCGAACGCGTACACCCCCATCAACAGCGGCAAGGTTGCCAAGAATGACAAGCGGCTGCGAAGTGACCCCGCCGACCCGCTGCTGAACCGGGCCATCAACGACACGTTCCCGCCGGGGTCGACGTTCAAGCTGATCACCAGCTCGGCGGCGTTCAAGACCGGCAAGGTCGCAAACCAGAGCTCAACGATCTCGGCCCCGCAGTTCTACCGGCTGCCAGGCAGCCACAGCACCCTGGCCAACGACGCAGGTGCGCCCTGCGGGAACGGCAACCCGACGATCCTGTTCGCGCTGACCGTCTCGTGCAACACGGCCTTCGCGAAGCTCGGCGTGACCGTCGGCGGGGATCCGCTGCACAGCATGGCCGCCGCGTACGGGTTCAACAACCCGAACCTGACCATCCCGCTCCCGGTCAGCGCGAGCGCCTACCCGGCCCTGACCGACCGTGCGCAGATCGCGCTGTCGGCCATCGGGCAGTTCAACGACACCGAGACGCCACTGCAGGAGGCGATGGTCGCGGCGGCCATCGCCAACGGCGGCACGATGATGCGGCCGTACCTGGTCGCCCAGATCAAGGCGCCCGATCAGTCGGTCGTCCAGTCTGCGCAGCCCGCCGTGTACGCGAACCCGATCTCGGCGGCGCAGGCTGGCTACCTGACCGACATGATGAAGAGCGTCACGCAGGATCCGAACGGCACTGCCTACGCGACCGCGGGGCCCCCGGCGACCTCCATCCTGATCGCGGGGAAGACCGGAACGGCGCAGAACGGCGTGAACAATTCCCACCTCGATGACGCGGTTTTCACCTGTTTCGCGCCCGCCGACAACCCGAAGATCGCGGTAGGCGTCATCGTGAAGGGCGGTGGCTTCGGCGCCGACGCCGCCGCTCCGATCGCATTGAAGATCATTCAGGCGTACCTGGGGTTGCATTGAACGCCGGCCGGCTCCCGCACTGTCAGACACGGTGCGGGAAAGGCCGCCACGCTTCCCGGACACTTGATGACATAGTTTCAGGGCGGCCCGCAATGGCTCATCCCGCCGGGCAAGCCGGACACCACGACGCAGGACGGTAACGTAAGTGCGAGACATGACTCAGCCAAGGCTGCTCGGCGGCCGCTACGAGCTTGACGGGGTCGTCGGGCGGGGCGGGATGGCCGAGGTCTACCGAGCCCGTGACTTGCGCCTGGACCGCATCGTCGCGGTGAAGACGCTGCGCGAGGACCTCGCCAGGGACCAGACGTTCCAGGCCAGGTTCCGGCGCGAGGCCCAGTCGGCCGCCTCGCTCAACCACCCCTCGATCGTCGCTGTCTACGACACCGGCGAAGACAACACGGGCATGTCGCACGTCCCGTTCATCGTGATGGAGTACGTCGACGGCCGGACGATCAGGGACCTGCTCCGTGACGACCGGCGGCTGCTGCCCGAGCGCGCGCTCGAGATCACCGACGGCGTGCTCCGCGCGCTGGACTACAGCCACCGGGCCGGCATCGTGCACAGGGACATCAAGCCGGGCAACGTGATGCTCAACCGGCAGGGCGAGATCAAGGTGATGGACTTCGGCATCGCCCGCGCCGTCGCCGACACGCAGGCCACGATGACCCAGACCGCGCAGGTTATCGGGACCGCGCAGTACCTGTCGCCGGAGCAGGCCAGGGGCGAGCGGGTCGACGCGCGCTCTGACCTGTACTCCGTCGGCTGCCTGCTGTACGAGCTGCTGACGGGCCGGCCGCCGTTCACGGGCGACTCGCCCGTCGCCATCGCCTACCAGCACGTCAGGGAGGCGCCGATCCCGCCGTCGCGGGTCGACCCCGACTTGCCGGCCTGGGCGGACCCGATCGTGCTGCGCGCGATGGAGAAGGACCCGAACGAGCGGTACCAGTCCGCGGCCGAGATGCGCAGCGACATCCAGCGCGCGCTGTCGGGATTCCCTATCGCCGCGGCGATGCCGATGACGGCCTCCTACGCTCACCCGGGACCTGGGACGCGGCGGATGGACCCGCTCGGCCAGACCCAGCTCCAGGGACAGACCGGCGCGCTGCCGCCGTACGAGTACGGCCAGCCGGAAACGGGCGTGCGGCAGCGGCGCAAGAAGCCGGTCTGGCCGTGGGTCGCAGCCGTGCTCGCCCTCGCCGTCATCGGCGGCGGTATCGCCGCCTACCAGCTCATCAGCAGCACCGGCAGCTCCGTGGCCGTGCCGAGCGACCTGCAGGGCATGAAGATCGGCAAAGCGGTCAAGGCGGTGCGGGCCGCGCACCTGAAGCCGCAGCCGAAGTCGCACAAATCGCTCAACGGCCCGTACAACGTCGTGACCACCACCAACCCAAGCGGCGGGACGAAGGTCGCCAAGGGCAGCACGGTCACCCTGAACTACAACGTCAGGCCGGGCGCGCAGACGCTGCCCGACGTGTCAGGGCTCAGCGCCAGCGACGCGACCGCGAAACTGAACCAGGCAGGCTGGAAGAACGTCACCACGAACCCGAACCCGGTGGCAAGCCTGAAGTTCAAGAACGGCGACGTCGTCAGCACCAACCCGGCGGCAGGTGCGTCGGTCCCGCTGACCACCCAGATCGTTCTCAACGTGTCGGGCGGCGGGGTCGCGGTGCCGTCCCTGGCCGGGCTCACGCAGGCAGAGGCCATTTCCAGGCTGAACAGCGCCGGCCTAGCGTACCAGATCATCACGCAGTCTGGACCTCCCGGCACGCCGCCCGGCACGGTGTGGAAGTCCAGCCCGCGCCATGGCAAGGCGGTGCTGCCGACCGGGTCGGTCACCATCTACGTGCAGCCTGGTTCCACGTCCCCGCCGACGTCCCCGACACCGCCACCGAGCTCGAGTTCCAGCCCGAGCCCGTCGCCCAGCAGTTCCGCTCCCGCGGCGCTGTCCAAGCGGCGCTAGGCAGGACTCGCACCTACCGGACTCGACTACGCTTACGCCCAAGTGCTCAGCGTTGGACCAGGAGATCACCGTGCCGAAATCCAAGACCAGGAAGAAGGCGGTCTATACCCCGCCGCCACGGTCCACGAAGGCCAGGGTGAGCCCGCCGTGGCTGGTCCCGACCATGCTCGGCTGTCTGATCGTCGGCCTGGCCTGGATCGCGACGTTCTACATCAGCGGCCAGAAGCTGCCCGTCGAGGCGATCAGCCAGTGGAACCTGGTAGTCGGATTCGCGTTGATTGTCTCCGGTGTCATGCTCGCCACCAGGTGGCGGTAGCGGACCCTGCAGCACCGCGCGGCTAGACGCGCACGATCACGGTGTTCACGAGGTTCAGGTCCCTGAGCACGATTCCGAGAACGAGCAGGCCGAGCATCGCGATCGTGGCGGCGACCTGCAGCAGCGTGCGATTGGCTCGCGGCGCGTAGACGTACGCGGCGGTGAGTGCCGCGCCGGCGATCAGCCCGCCGATATGGTCCTGCCACGCGATGCCTGAGAAGGTGAAGCTGATCACCAGGTTGATCCCGATGAGCACGACCACCATCCTCGCGTCGAGGCGCAGTCGCCTCGCCAGGATGAACCACGCGCCGAACAGGCCGAAGATGGCGCCTGAGGCGCCGATCGCCGGGCCCGCGTTCGGCGGGGCGATCACGAAGTACGCGACCGAGCCGCCGAGCGCGCTCACGAGGTAGACGGCAAGGAAGCGCACCCGGCCGAGCATCTGCTCGAGGGCCGGGCCCACGACGTACAGCGCCCACATGTTGAACAGGATGTGGAAGATGCCGTACCCGGTGGTCAGCGGCTCGTGCAGGAACGCGCTCGAGATCAGCCGGTACCAGTCGCCGAACGCGACGCCGACGCGCTCGTGGACGACGGGGTCGTAGGCCCCGCCGATCATGCCGCCGTAGGCGACGATCTTGTTCGGATTGATCAGTTCGAGCAGGTAGATGGCGACGTTCAGGCCGATCAGCGTCCACGTCACGACCGGACGGTTCGACACCTTGCCGCCGAACGGCCCGGTGCCCGACCTGGTCCCCCTGCTGCCCTCCCTGATGCACTCCACGCACTGCTGTCCGACCGCGGCCGATCGCAGACAGTCTGGGCACGCCGGGCGTCCGCACCTGACGCACGAGACGTGGGTCTCACGGTCCGGGTGCCTGAAGCACGTCGGCGCGGGCGCCGAGACTTCCGGCTCGGAGCTAGGGCCCGGGGGTATTGCCATCGCCCTAGCCGCCAGGTGCCGCCGCGGCGCCGTCGCTATCGATCGTCACCGACTCCAGGACGACGTCGTCGACCGGGCGGTCGTTCCTGCCGGTCGGCACCTTGCTGATCGCGTCGACGACCTCGGAACCGGAGACGACCTCACCGAAGATCGTGTGCTTGCCGGTGAGCCACGGCGTCGGCACCGTGGTGATGAAGAACTGCGAGCCGTTCGTGCCAGGGCCCGCGTTGGCCATGGCGAGCAGGTACGGCCGGTTGAAGGCCAGGTCAGGGTGGAATTCGTCGGCGAACTGGTAGCCGGGACCGCCGGTCCCCGTGCCGAGCGGATCGCCGCCCTGGACCATGAAGTCCGGGATCACGCGGTGGAAGATCGTTCCGTCGTAGAGCTTCGTTGCGGCCTTCTTGCCGGTGTTCGGGTCGGTCCACTCCCGCCCGCCTTCCGCCAGCTCCACGAAGTTACGCACCGTCTTGGGCGCGTGGTCGGGAAGCAGGCGGACGACGACCGTCCCCCGGTTGGTCCGCAGCGTCGCTGTCAGCGCATTGGTCATACCGAAATCCTGCCACGCCCCGGGCAGTGCCCGGACCGGCACGCCGCGAGGGACGCGGCCGCGGCGCTATCGGGGCCGGCTTATGCACGGCGTTGGGTCATGAACGGGCATGCCGCGATTGACTTAGAGCAAGCGGGGAACCTCCCGGTGGGTATTCGCGTGGGCTCTGGGGGCTGCCCCGGGCCAGCACCTCACCGGGGGAGGGAGAGCAGTGTCTGTTATGTCGAGAAAGCAGGCCATCGTGCCAGCGGACATGCAAAGGCGGGCCAGGAGAATCGCCACGCAAGCGTCTAAGCTGGCCGACCAGGCCCGTCCGATGACCGAGGCCGCGAGCGCACGCGCGATGCGCGGCGCCGGCACAGCGGCCGACTGGGCAAGGCCGCACGTGCTCAGGGCACGCGCCTGGATGGCGGTCCGCGCCAGCCGCGGCGGCGTCGTCGTGCAGGACACGCTCGCGCCCAGGGTCTCGGCGATGATGGCGGCCGCCGCGAAGAAGCTGGACCCGCCGAAGCAGTCGCGCCGCCTGCCGAAGGTGCTCGCCGGCATGGCTCTGCTGGCCGCTGGTGCCGCCGCGGCGACCGCGATGGCGATCCGCAACAGGAACACGATCCGCACGATGCCGCCGCCGCCGATGCCGTCAGGGGCCCCGGGTGCCCCCGCGCAGTCGACCACGGTCAACCCGAGCGGTGACAGCGAGCGCTCCAGGAGCGAAGCCGACGTCAACGGCCTCTCCCGCACGCGCTGACCCGAATATCTCTCGCCGCGCCCGGCGCCCCGGCTCACTTCTTCGCCGATGGGCTGCCGGGCGCTGGGTTGCCCGTCCGGCGCGCCGGGCCCGGTGTCGGTGGTATCGGGCAGAATCGGGCCTGTGCTGCTCAGTGAGATCGTGTCGACCTCGGCCGGCGTCGCTGGCACGTCGGGCAGGAAGGCGAAGACAGACCAGATCGCCGCCTTGCTGGCCAGGGTGCCGGTCGACGAGGTGCCGGTCGCGGTCGCGTTCTTGTCCGGTGACCTCACCCAGCGTCAGATCGGGGTCGGATACGCGGCGCTGATGGGGCTGCCAGACTCCGGGTCCGCCTGGCTCGGATCTCCCGCGCAGCCCGCCACCGGGCAGCCCGCCGGCCTGGCCGAGGAGGTCAGCGAGGAAGAGGCACACACCGCGCCGGCCAGCCGCGCCTCGCTGACCCTCACCGAGACGGACGCCGCGTTCGGGCAGATCGGCGCGCTGTCCGGGCCAGGGTCGCAGGCAAGGCGGCGCGAGCTGCTCGCCAGCCTGGTCGGGCGGGCGACCGAGAGCGAGCGGCAGTTCCTGGTCCGGTTGATCGCCGGGGATCTGCGGCAGGGAGCGCTCGAGGGCGTCATGACCGACGCCGTGGCCAAGGCCGCCGGCGCTCCGGCCGCGGAAGTCCGCCGGGCGCACCAGCTGCGGGGATCGCTCGCCGAGGTCGCCAGGGCAGCGCTGGGAGCGGCGGCAGACGGCGGCACGGGCGACGTGGTCGCCGCGCTGCGGGCGTTCACGCTGCGGGTCGGGCAGCCGGTCAGGCCCATGCTGGCCGCGTCTGCCCCGAGCCTCGAGGCCGCGCTCGAGAAGATCTCGCCAGCGGCGCTCGAGTGGAAGATCGACGGCATCAGGATCCAGATCCACCGCGACGGCGAGCGGGCGCGGGTGTTCACGCGGACGCTTGACGACATCACCGACCGGGTGCCCGAGATCGTCACGATGGCGCGGAGCCTGCAGGTCAGCTCCGCCGTCATCGACGGCGAGGCCGTTGCGCTGCGCCCGGACGGCAGGCCGCACCCCTTTCAGGTGACCGCGGCGCGGGCCGCGAGCCAGTCGTCGCCGGGCACGGCCCCGGCTCGCGGCGCGCCGCGTGCCGGGGCCGTGCCGCTGACGGCGTACCTGTTCGACCTGCTGCACGTGGACGGCGAGGACCTGATCGACGTGCCGGAGAGCGAGCGGTTCGAGCGGCTGGCCGCGATCGGGCCGCCGGTCGCGCTGATCCCGCGCCTGGTCACCGGCGACGAGGCGGAGGCGGCGGAGTTCTTCGCCGGCGCGCTGGCCAGAGGGCACGAGGGCCTCGTCGTCAAGGCGACCGGCTCGCCATACGGGGCAGGGCGACGCGGCGGCGACTGGATCAAGGTGAAGCCGCGGACGACCCTCGACCTGGTCATCCTCGCCGCGGAGTGGGGCCACGGCCGCCGCACCGGCTGGCTGTCGAACCTGCACCTGGGCGCCAGGGACCCGGAAACCGGCGGCTTCGTGATGCTCGGTAAGACGTTCAAGGGCCTCACCGACGCGATGCTGACGTGGCAGACCGAGCGGCTCCTCGCGCTGGCCGAACAGCCGCAGGCCGCCACGCCAGAGCGGCCGTTCGGGGTGGTACGTGTGCGTCCTGAGCTCGTAGCCGAGATCGCCTTCGACGGGGTGCAGGCCAGCCGGCGGTACCCCGGCGGCGTGGCGCTGAGGTTCGCCCGCGTGCTGCGGTACCGCGAGGACAAGAAGGCGGCCGAGGCTGACACGATCGACATGGTGCGCGCCCTGTGGCCGCACGCGGAGGAGGAGGGTTAGCCAGGGCCGCACACGGCCGGCGACATGCCATGATCTGTCCATGCGGACCGTGTGGCTGGACCGGGACGGCAGGTGGCACACCAAGCTGCGCGGCCGCCAGATCCTGAACGACCCCCGGCTGAACAGGGGAACCGCCTTCAGCTACCCCGAGCGGCACCAGCTCGAGGTCACCGGCCTCGTACCGCCCGCGCACGCGACGCTGGATCAGCAGGTGGCCAGGGTGTACGCGCAGTACCTGCGCCAGCCCGACGACCTGGCCAAGAACGTGCTGCTGACCGAGGTGCACGACAGGAACGAGGTGCTCTTCTACCGGCTGCTGATCTCGCACCTGCCAGAAATGCTGCCGATCGTGTACACGCCGACGATCGGCCAGGCGATCAAAAGCTACAGCCATGAGTACCGCAGGCCGCGCGGCGTGTACCTGTCCGTCGACCACCCCGAGCTGATCGAGGAATCGCTCAGGGCGACCGGCCTCGAGGACGGCGAGCTCGACCTGATCGTCGCGACCGACGCCGGCGCGATCCTCGGCATCGGCGACTGGGGCGTCGGCGGCATGCGCATCGCGGTCGGCAAGCTGGCGGTCTACGCCGCCGCGGGCGGCATCGCGCCGAACCGGTCGTTCGCCGTCATGCTTGACGTGGGCACGGACCGCCAGAGCCTGCTCGACGACCCGCTGTACATGGGCAACCGCCATCCGCGGGTGCCGCCCGATGAGTACGACAGGTTCCTTGACGCGTTTGTCGAGACCGCGACCAGGCTGTTCCCGCACGCCATGCTGCACTGGGAGGACATCGGCCTCGCCAACGCCCGGCGCCTGCTCGACCGCTACCGGGACCGGCTGCTCACGTTCAACGACGACATTCAGGGCACCGGCGCAGTGAACCTCGCCGCGGTTCTCGCCGCGGTCCGCGCCACAAGCACCAGCCTGAGCGACCACAGGATCGTCATCTACGGCGCCGGCACGGCCGGGACCGGCATCGCCGACCAGTTGCGCGCGCAGATGCGCGCCGACGGCCTGACCGAGGACGAGGCGTGCGCCAGGATCTGGGCCATCGACAAGAGCGGCCTGGTTACCAGCGACATGCCTGGCCTGAGCCAGGCGCAGCGGAGATGCGCCAGGCACCCGGACGAGGTGTCAGGGTGGAAGCGCGACGCCGGCCTCGGCGGCGTCAGCCTGGCTGAGGCGACGGCCAGGGTGCACCCGACGATCCTGATCGGCACGTCGACCAGGTCCGGCGCGTTCACCGAGGACATCGTCAAGGAGATGGCCGCCAACGTCGAACGGCCAGTGATCCTGCCGATGTCCAACCCGACGGAGTTGTCGGAGGCGGATCCGGCTGACCTGATCGAGTGGACCGGCGGCCGTGCCCTCATCGCGACCGGCAGCCCGTTCGGCCCGGTTGAGCACGCCGGCGTCAAGCACATGATCGGCCAGGCGAACAACGCGCTCGTGTTTCCCGGCATCGGTCTCGGCGTGATCGCGTCCCGTGCGTCCCGCGTCACCGACGGCATGCTGGTGGCCGCCGCGCACGCGGTCGCCGACCTCACGGACGTCTCCCAGCCCGGAGCCGCGTTGCTCCCGCCGGTCCAGATGCTGCGGGATACCTCGGTCGCCGTCGCTACCGCTGTGGCCCGCGCCGCCGCCGAGGACGGAGTGGCCCGCGCCCCCGTAACCGACGACCTCACGAAGCGCATCCGCGCGTTGATGTGGCTCCCCTCCTACCGCCCGATCATCCCCGAGTGACCGCGCGGCCCATTGGCCGGGCAGGCCCGGGCTTGGGAGCGTACGATGCGCTGATTCGCTAGCTCGGTTTGGTGGGGAGTGCGGTGATTATCCGGAGGATGTACTCGGTCCCCGAGCACATCACCATGTTCGCCGCTGGCGCGCTCACGATCGGCGCTGTCTATCCGATGATCATGGCGCACACCGGCGGTGAAGGCGTCCCGTGCCCGCTGCGCGCGCTCACCGGCGTGCCGTGCCCGTTCTGCGGTCTGACGACCGCCACCGTCGCGCTCGCGCACGGGCAGTGGACGACGGCGGCAGCGACGAGCCCGCTGGTCTGCCTCGTCGCGGTCATGGTCGCCGCGACGGCGCCCTTGCTCGCCACGAGGTTCACCGGCCTGGTATCCCCGCCGCGGCCCGCGTCGCCTCGGACCAGGCGGCTGGTCACGGTAACAGTGAGCCTGGTCGTCGCGCTGAACTGGCTATTCGAGGTGCACCGGTATGGATTGATTTAGAAAGACAGAACTACCCATAACTCCCTGAACATCCGGTTACAGTACTGCTTGCCGCCGGCGGATCGGCTAGCGGACATCAGGAAGGCACCCCCATGGCATTTCAGGGCAATCCCCCCTATCAAGGCGGCCCTCCCGGCGACCAGCCCCCGTACGGCGGTCAGCCGCCTTACGGCGGTGGCCAGCCGGCCTACGGCGGTGGTCAGCCGCCCTACGGAGGTGGTCAGCCGCCCTACGGCGGTGGCCAGCCGGCCTACGGCGGTGGCCAGCCGCCCTACGGCGGTGGTCAGCCGCCCTACGGCGGTGGCCAGCCGCCCTACGGCGGACCCGGCGCGCCCCCGCAGTACACGGGCCCTCAAGGCCAGTACGGCGGAGTACCGACGTATCAGTACTCCGACTGGATCCACCGCGTCGGGGCGTACCTGATCGACATCGTTCCGATCATCGTCCTCGAAGTGATCATCCTGCCGTTCAACAGCATCGGCGTGCGGCTCCTGCTCTGGATCGTCGCGCTCGGCTACTCGATCTGGAACCGCTGGATCATGGGCGGTCAGGGCCAGAGCCTCGGCAAGAAGGTCGTCGGCATGCGGCTGCTGAGCGAGGAGACCGGCCAGCCGATCGGCACGCTCAATGCGTTCCTGCGCGACATCTGCCACTTCGTCGACGCCATCATCTGCTACGTCGGCTTCTTGTTCCCGCTCTGGGATGCGAAGCGGCAGACGATCGCCGACAAGATCATGCGGACGGTCGTCGTCCCGGCCTGATCAGGGCTGCGTGCGTCGAGGAGCCCGCGAGCGCCGTGCGCTCGCGGGCTCCTGGCTGACCGGTGCGTCCTGTTGCTCCTCATCAAAAATCCCTTTGGGCATAACAGGGCGCCGCGGCTATCCTCTGCTCGCTGAGATCAGTGAGGTGGGGAGTTCCGTGGGCCATGTCGAGGTGGCACATCTGTCCCACGCGCTCCCCGACGGGCGCGTGCTGCTTGACGACATTTCGTTCCGGGTCGGCGACGGCAGCATCGTGGCGCTGATCGGGCCGAACGGCGCCGGCAAGACCACGCTCATGCGGCTGATCGCCGGTGACGCCGCGGCGCAGAACGGCTCGATCACCCAGAGCGGCGGGCTCGGCGTGATGCGCCAGTTCATCGGCGGCATCAGGGACGAGACCACGGTTCGTGACCTGCTGGTGTCGATCGCGTCCCAGCGGCTCAGGGACGCGGCCGAGCGGCTGGACGCCGCCGAGCTCGTGATGATGGAGCGCGACGACGAGCCCGCGCAGATGCGGTACGCCGCCGCGCTGGCCGAGTGGGGCGACGCGGGCGGCTATGACTACGAGGTGCACTGGGACGCGTGCACGGTGGCCGCGCTGGGCATTCCGTTCGACCGGTGCCAGTGGCGCCAGGTGCGGACGCTGTCCGGCGGCGAGCAGAAGCGGCTGGTCCTCGAGTCTCTGCTGCGCAGCTCCAACGAGGTGCTGCTGCTCGACGAGCCCGACAACTACCTCGACGTGCCCGCCAAGCTGTGGCTGGAAGAGCAGCTCGCCGCGACGCCCAAGACCGTGCTCCTGGTGAGTCACGACCGCGAGCTGCTCGCGGCGTGCGCGGAACGCATCATCACGGTCGAGGACCGCCGCGTCTGGACGCACGGCGGCGGCTTCGCCACCTACGCGCAGGCCAGGCGGGACCGCAACGAGCGGCTGGACGAGCTGCGCAGGCGCTGGGACGAGGAGCACGAGAAGCTCAAGGAGCTCGTGCGGACCCTGCGCATCAAGGCGTCGTACAACGACGGCATGGCGTCGCGGTACCAGGCGGCCGTCACACGGCTGACCAAGTTCGAAGAGGCCGGGCCGCCAGAGGAATCCCCGCGCGAGCAGAACGTGCGGATGCGGTTGCGCGGCGGGCGTACCGGCAAGCGGGCCGTCATCTGCGAGAACCTCGAGCTGACCGGGCTGATGAAGCCGTTCGAC
>DASUHI010000173.1:0-3213 GCA_036273575.1 Streptosporangiaceae bacterium
TGGCGCCGTTCGCCGCCGGCACCCGCGGCGTCGCCGAGGCCGTGGCCGCGTCGCCGGGGCTCTCCGTCGTCGGGGGAGGCGACTCGGCGGCCGCCGTACGCCAGCTGGGCCTGCCGGAGAGCGGCTTCGGGCACATCTCGACCGGCGGTGGCGCCAGCCTGGAGTACCTGGAGGGCAAGACGCTGCCAGGGCTCGCCGCCTTGGAGGCGGGCACGTGAGCGGCTCATCCGCCCGCAAGCCGCTGGTGGCCGGCAACTGGAAGATGCACAAGAACCACCTCGAAGCCCTCGCCCTCGCCCAGCAGCTCGCGTTCCGGCTGAACGACAAGGACTTCGCGGCCGCCGACATCGCCGTGCTGCCGCCGTTCACCGCGCTCCGGAGCGTGCAGACGCTCGTCCAGGGCGACAAGCTGAAACTGCAGTACGGCGCCCAGGATGTCTCACCGCACGCCGACGGCGCCTACACGGGAGACGTCAGCGGCCGCATGCTCGCCAAGCTGGGCTGCCGCTACGTACTTGCGGGCCACTCCGAGCGCCGGCAGTATCACCACGAGAGCGACGATCTGGTCAACGCCAAGGTGCGCGCGGTGCTCGCGAACGAGATGACGCCGATCCTGTGCGTCGGCGAGTCGCTGGCGATCAGGGAGGCCGGCGAGCACGTGCCGCACTGCACGTCGCAGATCGACTCAGGGCTGGCCGGCCTGACCGGCGAGCGGGTGGCCGGGATGGTGATCGCCTATGAGCCGGTCTGGGCGATCGGCACAGGCCAGGTGGCGACTCCTGACGACGCTCAGGAGGTCTGCGGGGCGGTCAGGAAACGGGTTTCCGCTCTCCATGGGCCCGAAGTGGCAGCCAGAGTGCGTATCCTGTACGGGGGATCGGTGAACCCCGACAACATGCCTGCCATCATGGCGCAGCAAGACATCGACGGCGCGCTCGTCGGCGGTGCCAGCCTCGATTACGAAGGATTCGTCAGGATCTGCCGTTATCAGTAGGCGCCCGTGGTTAGCTGGCACAGCCTGACTCGCGCCCGGAGGGACGAGCTAGTAGTGGTAATCGCGTTCTCTGTCGTCCTCATCATTACGAGCCTGCTCATGGTGCTGCTCGTGCTGCTCCACAAGGGCAAGGGCGGCGGGCTGTCTGACCTGTTCGGCGGCGGCATGTCCTCGTCGCTCGGGTCGTCGTCGGTTGTCGAGCGAAACCTCGACCGGATCACTGTCGCTTGTGGGATCTTGTGGTTCGTCTGCATTGTCGCGCTGGGTCTGCTGCTGAAGTGACGTCGCTCGCGGGAGCGACTCCTCTCGCAGCGACGCCGGGACCGGCGCTTCACCTAGAAAGAGGCAAGCATTGAGTAGTGGTAACGCCATTCGCGGGAGCCGTGTCGGCGCAGGACCCATGGGGGAGGCGGAGCGAGGCGAGGCGGCACCGCGCGTGCGCGTGTCGTTCTATTGCTGCAACGGCCACGAGACGATACCCAGCTTTGCTAACGACGCCCCGATTCCTGAGACCTGGGACTGCCCGCGCTGCGGCGTCCCTGCAGGGCGTGACGAAGCGAGTCCGCCACCGCTGCCGCACTCCGAGCCGTACAAGACGCACCTGGCGTACGTGAAGGAACGCCGGTCGGCCAACGACGGCGCCGCGATCCTCGCCGAGGCGCTCGAGCGGCTCCGTCAGGGCAGCAGCGCCTGACCCTGGGCTGGCCCGACTCTAGGCTGGCGCTGCCCGGACGTAGCGGCTGAGCAGGAAACCGTCGTCCTCGAGCAGCGTCGCCAGCGCCATCGCGGCGGGCGCGGTGGGGCCGCGCCTTGTGGTTAGCCGCCCCGTCGCGTGCCCGCCCTCGATGACGGGGCTGAGCGTGAGGCAGAGCTCGTCGAGCATTCCCTCGGCGACCAGCTGGCCGAGCAGCATCGGGCCGCCCTCGACCAGGATCCTGCGGTAGCCGCGCGCGGCCAGGGCATCGACGATCGCCTTGGCCGTGACGGTCTCCGCGCCCGCGACCACGACGTCCGCGACCCGTGCGGCCGCGGCGACCCGGTCCTGCTCGGCGAGCTCGCTGGTCAGCACGATCGTCCTGGCCAGACCAGGTCCGCTGCCGAAAAGGCGGGCGGACAGGTCGAGCTCCAGGCGCCTCGTGACGACCGCGATCGGCGGCGCGGGCGGACGCCCGGCGCGAAGCCGCTGCCAGAGCTCGCCAGGCTGGGCCTGCCGGTACCGTTCTGCCCTGACCGTGCCGGCGCCCGCGACGACGACGTCGGCGAGGCTGCGCAGCACGGTGAACACTAGCCGGTCAGCCGCGCCAGACAGCCCCGCGGACTTGCCGTCCGCGGAGATCGCGCCGTCGATGCTCACGACGAAGTTCGCCTTGACCCACGGCCGGTCCGGGTAGCGGTAGATGTCCGCGACCGCGGCCGCGAGCTCCTCAGCCGCCGCGTCGCCCTGAGTGATCGGCCCGGCGGCCCTGAGCGGATCCGCCGGACCGAGCGGGTCGCCGCACTCCGGGAAGATCTGGCGCACGTCGCTCCTCTCGTCCGTACTACCAGGCGATATACCCGGCTCTCGTTCGACGTAGAGAAAACGGCATATACGACCGCTTTCTCTACCTCTTGCGTAAACCCTTCCCGTTAAGATCAGCCCGCAGGCGGCTGATTCCCCGCAGGACCACTATTGAGCGCGGCGCGACGTCAAGCCTCAACTCCGAACTCGACCAGCCGATGGTGCCGCCGACCTGGCCGCGAGCGCCCTCCTGGGGCCCGTCCCCGTCTCCCGACGCAGCCACGGCGGTGTCGACGAGCACCTCCCAGCCGACACGACGTGAACCGAAGCTTGCCGGCACGGTGAACGACACGGCATCGACGTGCGCGTTGAGCAGCAGGACGAAGTCCGCATCGGTGATCCGCTCGCCTCGGGGCCCAGGCTCGGTGATGGCGTCTCCGTTCACGCACACGGCGAGGGCCTTGGCGTCCCACGAGCTCCATTCCGCCGGGCCCATCTCCGTGCCAGACGGCGCGAGCCAGATGATGTCACGCTGCCCGTCGCCTGATCCGCCGGCCTGACCGCTGAAGAACCTGCGCCGCCGGAAGACAGGATGCGCCTTGCGCAGGGCAGACAGCGAGGCGACGAACTCGATCAGGTCGGAGTGCTTCGCGGCGCCGTCCCAGTCGACCCAGGAGATCTCGTTGTCCTGGCAGTAGCTGTTGTTGTTGCCGCCCTGCGT
>DASUHI010000174.1:0-6363 GCA_036273575.1 Streptosporangiaceae bacterium
GGTACGTGTAGACGCCGCGCACCACTACGACGTGGTCGCCGCCTGGCAGCGTGGTGCTGATCGTGCCCACGTCGGCGACTTCGTCGCCGCACAGGTACGACCGTTCGATCTCGAAACTGATCTGCTGGTTGGGCGCGATCACCGTGTCGTAGAACGCCGCGATCGCCGCGAGGCCGCGGTGTCCGTTGCCGTCGGGGTCCAGCGGCGACGGCCCGATCGGGTCGGCCACGACGGCGTCCGGCGCGAACAGGCTCAGCCACGCCTGCTTGTCGTGGCGCTGGACGGCAGCCTGCGACTGCCTGGCGAGATCGCGGGCGGTGAGACGCCGCGTCACGGCCGAACCTTCGCGATCACCTTGTCGGCGAACGTATTGAGCGCGGCGACTTTGTCGGCCAGCGGCTGCGTGTCGGGCTCGGTCGTGTACGGCCAGCGGAAGCCGACGATGACGTCCGTCACGCCCTGATCCTCCAGGCGGCTCACGCCGTCCGCGCTGAACGCGTCCATGGAGATGACGTGGACCTGGAACGGCCGGTCCGCGGTCCCTTCCGCACGGCGCAACTCGCCGAGCCTGGCGAGCAGCCCCGGCAGGTCGCCGGGATCGCCGCCGCCGTGCATCCATCCGTCTCCCGAGCGCGCGGCCCTGCGCAGCATCGCGTCGCTGTGGCCGCCGAGCAGGATCGGAATCGGCTCGGTCGGGACGGGCGCGATCTTGACCGGCGGGATCGTCAGCACCGAGCCGTCATAGCCGAAGTAGCCGCCGCAGGCGAGGCCGCGGATGATGTCGATGCACTCGTCCATCCGCCGGCCGCGCCGCTCCCAGGGGACGCCGAGTATGTCGTAGTCCTCGCGCCACGGGCTGGTTCCGACCCCCAGCAGCAGGCGGTTGCCCGTGAGTACCGCGGTGGAGGTGGCCTGCTTGGCGACGAGCACAGGGTTGCGGACAGGGAGTTTGAGCACGAACGTCACGAACTTGAGCCGCGTCGTCACCGCGCCGAGCGCAGGGATCAGCGAGAACGGCTCGAGGAACGGCTTGCCGTTCAGGAATTCCCTGGTGCCGTCCGGGCTGTAGGGGTACGTGCTGGTGGCGTGCTCCGGATAGCAGATGCTGTCAGGGATGACCATCGCGTCGTACCCCGCGGCCTCAGCGGCCTGTGCCAGCGGCGGATAGAACGAGGGATCGGTCATCGACTCGGCGTACGAGAAACGCACGTGACCCTCCGGCTGTCAGGCTGCTCGCCCCTGGCAAGATCCTGCCAGCCCGGCCGCGAAAAAGGTAGAACAGGTTCTATTTCAGGCCCGCGCAAGGCTAGCCAGGTCGCCGGTGATGTAGCTGGCCATCGCGTAAGGCAGCAGTGCCCGCTGCGCGGACGGCAACTCGTCGCCGGCCGCGGCTAGCTGCCCGGCCAGGTGTCGCGCCGACGCCAGCATGCCCGCTGGGTCCAGGCCGGAGACCGTCTGCTCCATGCCTGCCGGCAGCCGCCCGGGCGCGAAGTCCAGGATGCTGGTCAGCCCGTACTGCGGGTTGGGCACGTCGAGCACGGCCGCCCACAGCCGCCACGCGCACTCCCTGGCCTCGTGCAGCCGCTGCAGCGCCTCCCACGCCGAACCGCGGCGGACGTACTTGCCGAGGTCGGCGAGCGCGCACCAGCCGGCGAATGCCCACTCGCGCACCTGCTCAGGTCTCAGCTCCTGCTGCTCGAAGGCGGTCGTGCCGCGCTGGTCGGGGTCGTAGAGCACGACCTCGTCACGAACCGCGCCGATCGTCTTCGACGCCTCGATAACCGCGAGGTCGACCTGGCAGCGGTCCGCGTACTGGGCGAAGATCCGCTCGTGTCGCAGCGCCCGACCGGGAATCTGGTGATGGTAGCTGTCAACGAGGTCGCCGAGCCCGTCGACGATGGCTCTGACGTCGGCGAGCGCTGCGTCGAACGCCTCGTCGGCGACGCCCATGCCCATGTCGAGGTCGGAAAGCCTGTCACCGGCGCCGCGCCCGACCGAGCATGCGACGACCAGCCACCTGATGCGCTCGTTCGCCTCGCAGGCCGCCAGCAGCCGGCGCAGCAGCGCCCGCTGCCCGGACATCTCGTCGGGCAGGGCTTCGATCAGGTCATGTCCGGCCGTCGTCATCCCGTCATGAGATCACGCGGACGGCCGGGACAGGGCAGTGGCCGGGTTCAGCGGGGGGCAGCCGCCAGGGACCAGGCGCGGGCAGGTGCCAGAATCGACGGCATGGTTGTGCGACTTATCAGGTCGGCCACGCTGTACCAGGGCGTGCCGTACGCGTACGCGGCGTCGTCCGACGCCCAGAGCTTGTTCTTCACCGCCGGCGCGTGCCCGCTCGACGAGGCAGGGGAGGTCGTCGCGCCCGGTGACGTCGCGGCGCAGGCCAGGCAGACGCTGGCCAACCTGCGCGTCGTGCTCGAAGAATGCGGCTGCGGGTTCGCCGACGTGCTGAAGACGACCGTGTACGTCGCGAGCGCCGACCGCACGGATCTCGTCACGGCCTGGAACGAGGTCGCGAGCGCCTTCGGCGAGCACGACGCTCCCAGCACGCTGCTCGGGGTCGCCGTGCTGGGCTACGAGAGCCAGCTCGTCGAGATCGAGGCCGTTGCCGCCCGCTAGCGCGGGTCCGCCGGCCGCTTGCCTTGCCCGCCAGGCCGGTTCGAAGGTAGAACAGGTTCTAATATCGGCGCCGGCTGGCCTGGCGCGGGACACGTTCGCGGGCAGGAGGCCGGTCAGATGGACCTTAGCGAACTGGAGAAGATCCGCCGGCTGAAGTACCGCTACCTGCGCTGCGTGGACCTGAAGCGGTGGGACGAGATCAGCGACGTGTTCACGCCGGACGCGACGGCCGACTACGGGACGCCGTCCGCGGGGCGCCCATTGCGGCTGGCGAGCAGGGACGAGATCGTCGGCTTCCTGCGCGACAGCCTGGGCAACGGCATCATCACGCTGCACTCGGCCGGTCAGCCCGAGATCGACATCGACGGCGACACCGCGAAGGGAACCTGGCGGTTCGAGGACACGGTGATCGCTATCGACTTCAACGTGTTGATCACCGGGGCCGCGTTCTACGAGGACCGCTACCGGCGCTGCGACGACGGCGCCTGGCGGATCTGTCACACGGGGTACGAGCGGATCTACGAGGCGAGCATGTCGCTGGACGACCTGCCGTCGTGGAAGCTGACCGTCAACCGCTGGTCGGCCTGACCGGTGGCCGCGGAATCCACGGCGCCGCTCACGCAGTCGTTCGCGGACGCCGTGCTCGAGGCGGAGAAGATCATCACTGGCGCGCCTGGAATCCAGACGCCGCTGGACCTCGCCGAGGGCTATGACTATCTCGCAGGCTCGATCCGCGCGTCGCTGACGATGGCCTGGGCCTACCAGCGCGACTACCCGTTCTTCGTCGCGTCGACCGGACCGTACACCAAGCTCGGCCTGGATAACCCGGACACCTTGTACTTCCACGCCTACCTGCGCGACGACGCCGAGTACGTGGTCACCGGCCGCCGTGGCAGCACCGCGGACCTCAGCTTCCAGGTGCTCGGCGGCGACTACTCGCCCGTGCAGGTGCCTGACAGCCTGACCGCGTTCGACGACAGGGAACTCGACGTCGCCGCCGACGGAACGTTCGAGCTCCGGTTCGGCCCGGCCAGGCCTGACCCACCGCGTGGATACTTCACCCTCGGCGCCGGCTCGGCGATGCTGATCGTCAGGGAGGTCTACAGCGACTGGTCTGCCGAGCAGCGCGGCACGATCGCGATCCGCCGCGCCGATACCGCGGGGTCGGCGCCGCCGCCCGCGGACACTGGGGCGCTCGCGAAGCGCTACGGGGTCGCCGGCAAGATCCTGATCTCCCGGCTGCGGACGTTCCTCGCGTTTCCCGAGTGGTTCTACCTGAGACTGCCGGTCAACACGCTCACCGAGCCCAGGTCCACGCCAGGCGGGCTGACCACCCAGTTCTCCTCGGTCGGGCACTACGACCTCGCCGACGACCAGGCCATGATCGTGACCGTGCCAGCGACCGGCAGAGACGTCGCTCCTTATCAGGGAATCCAGCTCGGCAGCATGTGGTACGTCTCGCTGGACTACATCAACCACCAGACAAGTCTCACCGCTGACCAGGCCAGGGCCGACCCCGACGGGATGCTGCGGTTCGTGATCGGCGAGCGCGATCCCGGTGTCGCCAACTGGCTCGAGTGCACGGGGCACCGCAGGGGCTACATCCAGCTGCGCTGGCAGCGGCTCGCCCGTGACCTGCGGCCAGAGGACGGACCGCGCGCCGAAGTGGTCAAGATAGCCGAGCTTGCCGAGCGGCTGCCGTTCTACGAAGAGGCCAGGATCACCGGTCAGGAGTACACCGAGCGGATCGCGGCGCGGCAGGCCGCGGTCGCCCGGCGGATGCTGGGTTAGGAGAGGGCAACAGATGCTGCTGCAGGACAAGGTCGTCGTCGTCTCGGGCATCGGCCCAGGGCTTGGCCGCTCGATCGCGGTCCGCAGCGCCGAACAGGGCGCCGACGTGGTGCTCGCCGCCAGGACCGCGTCGAGGCTGGACGAGGTCGCCAAGGAGGTGACCGCCCTAGGTCGCCGGGCGCTCGCGGTGCCGACCGACATCGCGGACCCGGCAGCGGCCGAGCGGCTCAGGGACGCGGCCCTCGCGGAGTTCGGCCGCGCCGACGCGCTGGTGCACAACGCGCTCGCGATGCCGCCGATCAAAGACCTGTCCGTCGTCGACCTCGACGCGGTCAGGGCCGCGTTCGACGTGAACGTCCTCGGGGCGCTGCGGATGACGCGGCTGTTCGCCGACGCCCTGGCGGCGACGTCAGGTTCTGTGACGATGATCAATTCGATGGTGGTCAGGTTCTCTCAGCGCACGATGGGACCGTACAAGGCAACCAAGGCCGCGCTGCTCGCGGTCGCGCAGTCGTTGGCCACCGAGCTCGGCCCGCGGGGGATCAGGGTCAACTCCGTCGCGCCAGGCCACATCTGGGGCGACTCGCTGCAGTGGTACTTCGGCTACCTCGCGAAGAAGCGCGGCGTCGACGCCCAGCAGATCTACGACGAGACCGCATCCGGCATCGACCTGCGCAGGCTGCCTGAGCCAGACGAGATCGCAGACGCGGTGGTGTTCCTGTCCTCGCCCATGGCGCGCGCGATCACCGGGCAGTGCCTGGACGTGAACTGCGGCGAATACCACCACTGACGGGCCCGCGCAGCGATGAGCACCCGCACGGCCGTCGGAACCGTCGCCGACCTGCACGCGTCGGCCACCAGGCTGACGGGCCTGGAGGACTTCGGCCCCGACGACTACACCGACGGCCTCGCCGTCCTGCTCGGCTCCTACGCGGCCGACGAGGACCTGACGCCGCTCGGCAGCAAGATGAGCCGGGTCTTCCTCCGTGGCGCGCTGGCGGCACGGCTGCTCAGCGAGGCGGGCTGGCGCAGGAACCCCGAGCACGCCGGCATCGGCATCGACCGGCCTGTCTTCGTGACCGGACTGCCGCGTACCGGAACGACCGCGCTGCACCGGTTGCTCAGCGCCGATCCCGCACACCAGGGCCTTGAGCTCTGGCTCACCCAGGCGCCGCAGCCCAGGCCGCCGCGCGAGACCTGGGATGCCGACCCGGTCTACGCGCAGCTGCAGGCTGGCTACGCGCAGCACCACGTCGAGCACCCGGAGTTCATGGGGGTCCACTACATCGCCGCCGACCAGGTGGAGGAGTGCTGGCAGCTGTTGCGCCAGTCGATGCGCTCGATCTCGTTCGAGTGCCTGGCTCACCTGCCCGGATACTCGTCCTGGCTCGCGGGGCAGGACTGGACCGGCGCGTACCGCAGGCACCGGCGGAACCTGCAGCTGATCGGGCTCCGCGACGCCCGCCGGCGCTGGGTGCTGAAGAACCCCAGTCACCTGTTCGCGCTCGACGAGCTGCTCGCGGTGTATCCGGACGCGCTGGTGATCCAGACGCAACGGCCGCCCAGGGACGCGATCGCCTCGGCGTGCAGCCTGGCGGCTCATGCCACGGAGGGCTGGTCGCGGCGGTTCACCGGCGAGAGGATCGGGGCTGATCAGCTCGAGCTGTGGGCACGCGGCCTCGACACCTTCCTGGCGGCGCGGGCCAGGCATGACGGTGTCGGTAACAACCGGTCCAGGTTCTGCGACGTGCGGTACGCCGAGTTTGTGGCCGACCCGATCGGGACCATCGAGCGCGTCTACGACGCGTTCGGGTTTACGCTCTCCGGCGCCGCGGCTGACGCGATGCGAGCCGTGTGTGGCGCCGTCGGCCCAGGCACCGTCTCGGTCCCGCCGCATCGCTACGCTCTCGCCGACTTCGGGCTGACCGCAGAGCAGGTCAACGAGCGCTT
>DASUHI010000175.1:0-7915 GCA_036273575.1 Streptosporangiaceae bacterium
TGCCCGGCGAGGCCATCCGCGTGGCCTGGGCACTGGACGCCGCCAGCGTCCGCGTCTCGGTCAGCGACGGGGGCGGCCCGACTCTGCCTGAGATCGGCGAGCCGACGGCCACCGCCATCGGCGGCCGCGGCCTGCGGATCGTGGCCCGGCTGGCCCGGCGGTGGGGGACCTCCAACGGGCCCGATGGCACCATCGTGTGGGCGGAAGTCCAGCTCGGGCCCCAGCCGGCCGTTGCCGTGCCCGCCGCCGCGGCCGAGAGCCGCTGACCGGACCGCCTTCGCCGGCCGGTCAGGGAACTCTCAGCTTGCGCTCAACGCGGTTACCTGGCTTCCGGGCTCCGGGCACGGTAGGGTCGGCACGTGGAGCTTACTGTCGCGAGCCGATTTCAGGATGATCACACCATCGTGACCATTTGTGGTGAGATCGATCTCTACACCGCTCCGCGGCTGCACAGCGAGCTGGCCAGCCTGCAGGCCGACGATATGCCCGCCCGGGTCGTCATCGACATGTCCGGCGTGGAATTCTGCGACTCGACCGGCATGAACGTCCTGCTCTCCTGCCTGCGCCGTGCCCGCGAGCGCGGCGGCGAACTGGAGATCGCCGCCCCCAAGCCGGCGGTGCGAAAAATCCTCCAGGTCACCGGGCTCGACGCGGTGTTCACCGTGGTGGAGAGCGCTGATCCTCGAGGCGTCACGCAGTAACGGCCGGCCCGGCCCGCGGCGGCGAACCTCAGATCGGCCCCATGTCAGGCGCGCCCTCCGCTGACATCGCGGTGGTCATCCCGGCGCGGAACGAGGCTGACCGGATCCGGGCCACGGCGACGGCCGCGTCCGGGCTGCCCGGAGTGAGCCTGGTCATCGTGGTCGACGACGGCTCGACGGACGGCACCGCAGCGGCGGCGCGAGACGCCGGGGCCATCGTGATGCGGCATCCCCGCCACCGCGGCAAGGGCGCGGCCCTGGAGACCGGCGCCGAGGCGGTACGCGTCCTGGATCAGCGAGAAGACCGCGATCGGCCACGTCACCTGCTGTTCCTGGACGCGGACCTGGCCGAGACGGCGGCGAAGGCCGGGCCGCTGGTCGAGCCGGTCGCGGCCGGGGTGGCCGACATGACCATCGCCGTGTTCGCCACGACGGTCAAGCTCGGCGGCCACGGGCTGGTCGTGGGGCTGGCCGGCGCCGGAATCCAGCGGGCCACCGGCTGGCGGCCCGCGCAGCCGCTGAACGGCCAGCGCTGCCTGACCCGAGCGGCGTTCGAGGCGGCGCGGCCGCTCGCGCCCGGCTGGGGAGCCGAGACCGGCCTCACCATCGACCTGCTGCGCAAGGGCATGCGCATCGAGGAGGTACGGGTGCCGCTCGCGCACCGTGCCACCGGCAAGGACCTGGGCTCCCAGGTGCACCGGGCCAGGCAGCTTGCAGGCGTCGCCCGCGCGCTGGCGTCGCGCCGGCCCTGGCGCCGCGCCGCGACGCCGCCCGGGACCCAGGTCACGAGCGGCCAGGCGGACGTCACGTGACGGCCCAGGCAGGTCATCCCAGGTACGCCTATCTTGGGCCCCGCGGCACGTTCTGCGAGCAGGCCGTCAGCGCGCTGCATCCGGACGGCGACGTCGAGGCGCTCGCCTGCGCGTCGATCGAGGCCACGCTCGATGCTGTGCACGGCGGCGACGCCGACCGGGCGGTCGTGCCGATCGAGAGCTCCGTCGAGGGCGGCGTGAACGCCACCCTCGACGAGCTGGCGGCCGGGCCGCAGCTCGTGATCAAGGCCGAGGTGATCGTTTCCGTCGAGTTCGCGCTGCTGGTGCGCCCGGGCACAGCATTCGCGGACATCAAGGTGCTAGGCGGCCACCCGGTCGCCCAGCCGCAGTGCCGGCAGTGGCTGGCCAATAATCTGCCCGACGCGCACTGGCGGCCCGCGCTGTCCAACGCCGACGCGGCCCAGCAGGTCGCCGACTATGAGCTGGACGCGGCGCTGGCCGGGAGCTTCGCGGCGCGTCATTACCAGCTCGACGTGCTCGCCGACGGCGTCCACGACAACGCCGCGGCCGTGACCAGGTTCGTCGAGGTAGGCCAGCCTGGCCCGCCGCCGCCCGCGACCGGGCACGACAGGACGTCGGTCATCGCCTACCTGGCCGACGACCACCCGGGCGCGCTTATGGACATCCTGAGCCAGTTCGCTGTCCGTGGCGTGAACCTGAGCCGGATCGAGTCCAGGCCAACCGGCGAGGGCATCGGCCGGTACTGCTTCTTCATCGACTGCGAGGGCCACGTCGCCGCGCCGAGGGTCGGCGAGGCGCTGATGGGCCTGCGTAGGACGTGCAGCGCCGTGCGATTCCTCGGCAGCTATCCCATGGCCGACGCCGGAGTAGCCGAGCCCGGGCAGCCCGCGGCCGAGCGCGCGCTCGCCGAGCGCAGCGACGCCTCCTTCACCGACGCCGCCAGCTGGCTGGACAGGATCAGGCGCGGCGCGTCGTTAGCGGCTCTACAGGTAGGGGCCTGAGGCCCGCTGCTGTTGCTGCTGGGCGGCGGCCGCGTCGTCGCCAGAGGGAATCATCCCAGGCGGAAGGGCCCTGCGCATCTGCTCCAGCTGGGCCCGCGCTGCCATCTGCTGTGCGAACAGCGTGGTCTGGATCCCGTGGAACAGGCCTTCGAGCCAGCCGACGAGCTGGGCCTGGGCAACCCTCAGCTCGGCCTCGCTCGGGATGTCGTCCTCGGCGAACGGAAGCGACAGCCGCTCGAGCTCATCCACGAGCTCCGGGGCAAGGCCGTCCTCAAGCTCCTTGATCGAGCTGGTGTGGATCTCCTTGAGCCGCGCCCTGCTCTTCTCGTCCAGAGGGGCCGCCCTGACCTCTTCGAGCAGCTGGCGGATCATGCTGCCGACGCGCATGACCTTCGCGGGCTGCTCGACCATCTCGGTCACGGGGCGCTCGCTGCTCGCGTCGGTGGCGTCGGTCTCCTGCGCGATGCCGTCGGGACCGACGACGACGACCTTGGCGAGCTGCTCGGGGCTAGGCTCCCTGTGCTCAGTCATCCCCCTAGTCTGGCGATGGCAGCTTCTGGTCACATCACCGGGGGCGGTTAGTTCTACGCCAACGGGCTTGTTGCGGGAATGTTATTGATAACGTTATTGACATGCCTGTGAAGACCATCAGCATCAGCATGGACGAGCGGACATACCGGCAGGCCAAGGCCGCCGCCGAGCTCGCCGGCCTGCCGATGTCAGCGTGGATGTCCCGGTCGGCGAGAGAGAAGGTGCAGCGCGACGCCGCCGCCACGGTGGCCGAGCTGGACCGCGGCACGGGGCACGCCTGGGCGGTCTGGGCGGAAGCGAGCGAGCAAGACTTTCCTAGCCCGGAGGCGGGGAAGGGCGCTGCGTGAATCGCGGCGACGTCTTCTCACATCGAGGTCTCGGGCGAGCGGGGTACGTGGTCATCGTCAGCAATGATGGGTTCAGCGCGATCACCGGCCACCCTGTCGTGGTCAGGGTCAGCGACCGGCCCGATCTCACGGAGACCCCCTACGTCGTGGCGCTGACCAGCAACGACGAAGTAAGCGGGCACCTTGAGTCCTACTCGGTGGTCAGGCTGCGCCGTGACCGCCTCGGTCCCGACCCGGTCGGCCGGGTCTCCGAGGACACGCTGCGGAAGCTGGACGACTCGCTGGCGCTCCTGTTCGACTATGGCGGCTAAGAGCACGCAGGGCGGCGAAGAGCGGGACGGCGTCTCGCTCACCAATCTCGACCAGCCGCTGTTTCCCGACGCGAACGCCACCAAGCGGGACCTGGTCGACTACCTCGACGCGATGTCGGGGCCGATGCTCGCGGTGCTGAGCGACAGGGCCCTGTCGGTGATCAGGGTGCTGCGTGGCCAGGACCCGTTCATGCAGAAGAACCTGCCCAAGTACGCGCCGCCGTGGATCCGCACCGTCAGGCAGTGGGCGCAGTCGGCTGGCCGCCAGGTCACGTACCCGATCTGTGACGACCGCAGGACTCTGCTGTGGTTCGCGAACCAGCGCGCCGTCGAGTATCACCCCGCGCTGGTCCGCACCGAGCGCTGGGACCGGCAGACGCACCTCGTGCTGGACATCGACCCGCCCGCTGCCAGCGACTCGTTCGTGCTCGCGGTCCAGGCGGCGAACTTGGTGCGGCAGGCGCTGGAGGACACCGGCCTGCAGGGCGCCGTGAAGACGAGCGGATCCAAGGGCGTGCACGTGATCGTGCCGCTCGACGAGAAGCCGGGGATCGGGGACGTGGCCGCCGCGACCCGCGCGCTCGCGGCGAGGGCCGAGCGGCTCGACCCGGACCTCGCGACGACGGCCTTCATCAAGGAAGACCGCCACGGCAAGGTGTTCATCGACTCCACCAGGGCCGGCGGGGCCACGCTAGTCGCGTCCTATAGCCCCAGGGTGCGGGCGGGCGCGCCGGTGTCGTTCCCCGTGCCGTGGGATGACCTCGGCGACGTGACGCCCGCCGACTTCACCATCAGGACCGCGGCCGGGCTGGCCGGCGGCAGGGATCCGTGGGCCGACCTGATGCCAGCGCCGCAGGCTCTGCCGGACGAGCTGATCACCGAGGGCCACGGCATCCCGATCGCCCGGGTCCAGGCGATGCACGAGGGCAAGAGGCGGGCGCGCGCCAGGCGGACGAGCGAGGACCAGAGCTAGATTGCCCCTGATATCACGCGACGACAGCCTGCTCATCGTCGTCGACCTGCAGCCGGGCTTCTGGGGCGACCGCATGGACGCGGGCGACGCCGCCAGCGCCGTGGCCGCCACCAGGCGCGCTGCGTGGCTGGCCGCCGCGGCGACGGCGCTCGGCATCCCCGCCGTGGTCACCGAGGAAGACATGAAACGTAACGGACCCACCGACGCGGCTGTCCTCGCTGCGCTTGGCCGAGGTACGCCGGTCTTCGCCAAGCCCGTGTTCGGGCTGGCCGACTGCGAGGACATCATGCGGGCTGTGCGCGGAACGGGACGGGGCACGGCTGTCCTGGTCGGTTTCGAGACCGACGTGTGCGTGACGCACTCGGCCGTCGGCCTGGCCGAGTCCGGGTACCGGGTGGTGGTGACCGAAGACGCCGTGTACTCGCCGTCCGGAGGCCATGCCGCCGGGCTGGCGCGGCTGCGTGACCTGCGGTTCGAGCTGCTCACCTGCAAGAGCGTCTACTACGACTGGATCCGCACGCTCGCGGCCGCGCGGGCCTTCACGCGCGAGCATCCCGACCTCGCGCGGCCGCCGGGCTTCTCGCTCTGAGCTGGGCGCGCCGCCGGTCCGTGTCCGAGGATTGGATCGCCGAGATCGCAGCCGAGCGCGGCCTCACCGGTAGCCGGGCCTGTGGTGGCCCAGGATCTTCATGTCCTCGCGCTTGTGCAAGGGCGATAGCCAGGTCTCCTCGCAGCCAGGCTGGCCGCACCGTACCGTGAAGTGGCCGTCGCGGGCCTTCCTCGCGGGCGGGCAGTCACAAGGCTCCCAGTCGATCGTGACCAAGCCAGGCCCCCACCGGTGCCTCGCCCGGCACTGTTCCGGGATCACAGGAAGTACGACCTGTTCCACGGCAGTATTCAAACACACTGCCGAGACATAGACCCACTCGCGGAAGGATCTCCCGCCGAGTGAATGCGGCCCAGGTAGCTAATTCCGCGGTGAATCTCACATTCAGTCGCTGAGCAGAGCGCGGAGGTGAGATGTTCGCGTCAGCGAAAGCGCGCCGCTGGGAGGGCATGTGAGCGGGCCAGGAACCGAAGCTGGCGGCACCAGGCAGGACGAGCGCCCGGAGGGCGCGTTCACTCCATGGAGCCGGGCATTCCTGCGGCACGCCGCGCTGTGGCTGACGCTCGCGATCGCCGGCGGCCTGGTGGCAGCCGGGATAGCTGACTCGCTGCTGCACCGGCTGGGCACGTTCATTCAGATCATCATCGTGTCGCTGTTCTTGTCGTTCGCGATCGAGCCGGCGGTGAGCTATCTGGCGAAGCGGGGCTGGCGTCGCGGCCTCGCCACGGGGCTGGTGTTCGTCGGCGTGCTGGTCCTGATCGCCGGCTTGATCGCGCTGCTCGTCCCGGCCGTCGTGACCGGCACCAGGCAGGCATTGGGCGCGCTGCCCGATCTCGTGCACAACTTGTCCAGGTACCTGCGCCCGCTCGGCGTCCACTTGGACAAGGTGCACGTCGAAGACCAGCTCAGGACGTACGGGAGCAAGCTGCTCAGCGGCGCGGGGAGCCTGCTCGGCGGCGTCGTGCACGTCGCCACCAGCCTGGTCGGCGGGCTGTTCCAGGCCGTCACGATCGCGTTGTTCACGTTCTACATGGTGGCCAGGGGCCCGCAGATGCGCAGGGCGGTGCTGTCCCGCTTCGACCAGGAGCGGCAACGGCAGATCCTGTTCATCTGGGAACGAGCCATCGAGCAGACCGGCGGCTATTTCTACTCCAGGCTGCTCCTTGCCTTGGTCAATGGCCTGCTGATGTACGCGGTGCTGCGCTGGCGCGGGGTCCCGTTCGCCGCGCCGCTCGCTCTGTTCGAGGGCTTCACGGCGGAGTTCATCCCGATCGTCGGCACGTACATCGCCGGAGCGGTCCCCGCCCTCGTCGCGCTGCTCTACGACCCAGTCGACGCGCTCATCGTCGTGATCTGGATCCTGCTGTACCAGCAGATCGAGAACTACCTGCTCAGCCCCAGGCTGACCGCGAAGACCATGGATCTTTCCGCGCCCGTCGCGCTCGCCGCCGCGCTGATCGGCGGCACCCTCGGCGGAATCTTGTTCGCGTTCCTCGCGCTGCCCGTCGCTGGCGTCATCCAGGCGTCCTTCAGGGCGTACGGCCGCTACTACCAGGTTGTCGAGGAGAGCGGCGGCGGCGGGCCAGGGACAGCGGACACCGGTTCAGGCTCCCCGCGCCATTCCGGCAGGCGCTCGTGGTTTCCCGGAAGGAGATCAGGCACGCCACCGCCGTCACGCGGAGACGAGCCGCCAGAGCCACCAGAGCGGGAGTGATCAGTTCAGCTCGAAGACCTTGCCTGGGTTGAGTATGTGGTGCGGGTCGAGCGCCCGCTTGACCGCGCGGTGCATCTCCATCACGGCAGGCTCGAGTTCCTGGCTGAGGCCGTGCCGTTTGAGCAGGCCGACGCCGTGCTCGCCCGTGACAGTTCCGCCGAGCGCGATGGCGTCCGCGATGATCTCCTCGAACGCGAGCTCGGTTCTGCGGCGTTCGTCCTCGTCGCCGGTCTGGGCGACCAGCAGCGGGTGCAGGTTCCCGTCCCCGGCGTGCGCGACGTTGGCGATCTTGATGCCGTGCCGGCTCGCAGCAGCCCCGATCCTGGCCAGCATCTCTGGCACCTGGGCTTTCGGCACGCACACATCCTCGGTGACCACCGGCCCGAGCCGCTCGAGCGCCGGGTACGCCAGGCGCCGGGCGGCGAACATAGCGTCGGCCTCCTCGTCGTTGGCGGACGCGGCCGCGAACGTGGCGCCTGAGGCGGTGAAGCACTCCACCATCGCCGCTGCCTGCGCGTCGCCCGTGCTGCCTGGATCGTCGATGCGGCCGAGCAGGATGACTTCGGCGTCCACGGACAGGCCCATGTTCTTCCACGCGTCCACAGCGGCGAGGCAGTGCTGGTCGATGAGTTCCAGCGCGGACGGCGTGAGCCCCGCGTCGGCCACGGCGCGGACCGCGTTGCCCGCGTCGATGATCGAGCCGAAGAAGCCGACGATCGAGCGCGCCGGCGGTGGCAGCGGGCGCAGCCGGACGGTCACCTCGGTGATCACGCCGAGCGTCCCCTCCGCGCCGACCACGAGGCCGACCAGGTCATACCCGGCGACGCCCTTGGCGGTGCGACGCCCGATCCGCACGATCTCCCCGGTGCCCGTGACCATCTCGAGAGCCAGCACGTAGTCGCGCGTGACGCCGTACTTGACGCAGCAGATGCCGCC
>DASUHI010000176.1:0-3472 GCA_036273575.1 Streptosporangiaceae bacterium
GAACCACCGGGCCAGGTCCTGCTCCCACTTCAGGTCGCTGCCGATCACGCCCTTGATGTTCAGCTCGAGCGCGTTATCCCTGCGCTCGCCCGGCAGCGGGGCGAACGGGTAGAACGAGCCCCGCTTGTACAGGTAGATGAGAGCGAGGCGGCGTTCCTGGTCGTCCCTGAAGGCCACCAGGGTGCACAGCAACTGCGGGCCGAAGCCGTTGTCGACCAGCGAGGAATTGACCGCGTGCAGGTCGGTGACCAGCGCCTCGAGTTGGTCCGACATGCGCGAGCTGACCAGCCAGTTGAAGCCGTAGTCGTCCTTGGTCACCTCGACCGGCAGGCCGCCCTCGGCGTGCGAACTCGCGTTGAGCAGTTCCTGCACGTCCTTCTGGACGTCGGAGAAGGACCGGCCCTCGACCGGGCGGAAGCACACGGAGCCGGATCCCGTGGGCTTGAACCCGGCTCCCGCGTCCAGCGTGACCGCCGCCGACGGCAGCGCGAACAGGTCGTCAAGCTTGGGCTGGACCGGCTTGGTCCGGCCCAGCAGCGTATCGAGGAAACCCACGAGCGTCCTTGCTACCTTTCCAGGCCGGCGCTCGAGGTCCCGCCGAGCTGCTGCTGGATCTTGTCGAGCTCCTCCAGCCGGCGCTCGAGGCTCGGGTGGGTGGAGAAGGCGTTGGCCCACTTGCTGTTCCGGCGCTGGCCGCCGTGACCGTGCAGGCTCATGGCCGGCGCGAAGAAGAACGCGTTCAGCGGCTGGGCCGTGCGCAGGTCCTTGGTCGGGATCCGGCCGATGTCGCCGGTGACCTTGACCAGCGCAGCCGCCAGCGAGCTCGGCCGGCCGGTGAGCAGCGCGCCGCTGCGGTCGGCGGACAGCTCGCGGTACCGGGACAGCAGCCTGATCAGCAGGAAGCTGATGGCATAGACGACCGCGCTGACGACCATGAGGACGAGCATGATGGGCAGGGCGTTCTGGTCGTTGTTGCGGCGCCCGCCGCCGAACAACTCGCTGTAGAAGGCGATCCTGACCAGCAGCGCGGCGATGATGGCCAGGAACGACGCGATGGTCATGACCTGGACGTCCTTGTGCGCCACGTGCGACATCTCGTGGGCGAGGACGCCCTCGAGCTCGTCGTTCTCCAGCCTGCGCAGGATTCCCCTGGTCGCGCAGACCACCGCGTGGTCGGCGTTGCGGCCGGTCGCGAACGCGTTCGGCATGTCGGTCTCGGCGATCGCGACCCGCGGCTTGGGCATGTCGGCCAGCGCGCACAGCCGGTCCACGATGGCGTGCAGCCGCCGGGCATCCGGGTCGTTCGGGTCGTCCGCGCTGACCTCGTGCGCCCCCGCCGTGGCCAGCGCGATCTTGTCGGAGTAGAACAGCGACCCGATGGCGAAGCCCCCGCCCAGGATCACGGCAAAGAACACGATCGCCGTGCTGGACGCGCCGTAGGCGGTCCCGATGCCGATGATCGCGGCGATGAATACGACGAACACCAGACCGAGCAGGAACATGGTCGCGGTCATCCGCACCGTGAGCCCCCGGTCGGGCGCATACCTGGTCCGCGCCGCCATGGCGCCACCTCCGTTCGGCCCCGGCTGGTCGTGCCGCCGGGAGCCAGCAGCCATTTTCCCTAGCTCAAATCTACCCGTATAACGCTGAGGGCCAGCCGAACGTTACCCGTGAGTACGCTGCGGGCGTCTCCAGCATCAGCCGGGAATGAGTCCGTCGTCGGTGAGCAGCTTGCGGACCTCGTCCATGCTCGAGTCCGGAGACGGGAGGATCAGGTCCGACGGCTCGAGGGCGTCCGAGGGCAGCGGCGCGCCGAGCGCGCGGACCTGGTCGAGCAGCCCGTGCAGCGCGGCGGTGAAGGCCGTCTCGTCGTTGCGCTCGACCGCCGCCTCGAGCTGGGTGTCCAGCTTGTTCAGCTCGACGGTGGCCGCCTCGTCGACGCTGAACTGGCCCTCGCCGAGGATCCTGACGATCATGCCGGCTCACCGTCCTGCGGCTCGGCGGCCCGCTCGGATGCCGGGACGCCGGCCGGCTGGGCCTGCGTCTGGACGTTGCCGTTGGCGTCGTCCCGAGAACCTTCGAGCTGCTTGGGAGCACCCGTGGTCAGCTCGCCCTTGAGCCTGCTCAGCTCGCGCTCGACGTCGCTGCTGGCCGACATCATGTCGAGCTCGCTCTGGATGTCGTCGCGACGTCCGCCGACGGCGTCGTCGAGCGCGCCCGAGGCCATCAGCTCGTCGATCGCACCCGCGCGCGCCTGCATCTGGGCGGTCTTGTCCTCGGCCCGCTGGATCGCCATGCCGACGTCGCCCATCTCCTCGGAGATGCCGGAGAACGCCTCGTTGATCCGGGTCTGAGCCTCGGCCGCTGTGTAGGTGGCCTTGATGGTCTCCTTCCTGGTACGGAAGGCGTCCACCTTGGACTGCAGCCGCTGCGAGGCGACCGTCAGCTTCTCCTCCTCGGCCTGCAGCTGGGCGTACTGCGCCTGCAGTTCGTCCAGCTGGCTCTGCGCCGACGCCTTGCGCTCGAGCGCGGCCCTGGCCAGGTCCTCACGGCCCATGCCGAGCGCCTTGCGCGCCTGGTCCTCGAGCTTGTTGGCCTGCTGCTGGAGCTGATTCATCTGCAGCTCGACGCGCTTGCGCGACGTGGCGACATCCGCGACCCCACGGCGGACCTTCGTCAGCAACTCGAGCTGCCGCTGGTAAGAGTAGTCCAGGGTCTCGCGGGGGTCTTCCATCTTGTCCAGGGCCTTGTTGGCCTTGGCCTTGAAGACCAGCGAGACTCGCTTCATCACGCCCATACGCGCGGCCGTCCCCTTCATTAACTTCTTCGCCACCACCGGGCCGCGCGCCCGGGCCTTGAAGATCATGGCCGGACGACCGGCTAGACGGCGGACGAGCCCGTGCGACTAGTCGGATTCCACCCTACGCGGTCTCGCGCATTGCGAGCTACTAAGTCAGCCTCCGGTTGCGAGGTAGCGCTAGCCCCACCTCTGGTTAACCCTCGTTCCCCGCGAGGGGGGAATTCCCTTTAAGCTAAGCCCGTGTTCCGACGCCGTAGCGCCGGGGCGACGGACGGCACGGCCCAGGATTCCCCGGGCGCGCAGAGCCCGGACACCCCGGCAGAAACCAAGACCCGCCCCGCGGCCGAGTCCGCGAAGGGCCGTCCCACGCCCAAGCGCAGCGTGGCCGAGGCCGGGCGCCGCCAGCCGATTACCGGGACGCGCGGGTCGCGCGCGCCCGCCGCGCCGCGGACCAAGGAAGAGAAGGCCAAGGCCAGGACCAACCGCGTCAGCAAGTACGAGGCGATGCGGCGGGGCGAGGCCTGGGCGCTGAACCCGCGTGACCGCGGGCCGGCCCGCGCCCTGGCCCGCGACTTCGTGGACTCCAAGCGCCGGATCAGCGAGTACTACATGTACGTGCTCGTGGTCCTGCTCGCCGCCGTGTTCGTGCGGAGCAAGGCCGCGCAGGCGATC
>DASUHI010000177.1:0-19697 GCA_036273575.1 Streptosporangiaceae bacterium
GAGGCGGTGAGCAGCGGCCCAGTCACGTCCAGCTGGCCGGCCCTGAGAAGGTCCACGACCTCGAGCACGCGCCGGTTCTCGGTGATCACGTGCCGTGCTCGCCTGCGGACGACAGCATCGGCGAGCTCGGCGAGCGCTGCCACGTCGGTGACGTCGCGCAGGGCGGCGACGCCGAGCTCGCTCGCGGCCTGCTCGCAGGCCAGCCGGCGGGCGCCGTAGCCGCCATCAGAAAGTTCGTGCTGGACCCGGGTGTCGATTACCAGCAGCGTCAGTCCCGCGGCCGCGACGTCGAGGGGCACGGCGACGCCGGATACCGACCGGCAGTCGAGCAACAGCGCGCTCCCCTGCTGGCACAGCAGGACCGCTAGCTGATCCATCACCCCGGTCGGCGCGCCGACGAAGTCGTTCTCCGCCCGGCGGCCGAAAGCGGCGAGGTCAGCGCGGGACACCGGCAGGCCGCACAGGTCCGCCATCGCCAGCCCGGCCGCGCACTCTATCGCCGCGGACGACGACAGGCCAGCGCCCGGCGCCAGATCAGCGTCGACCGCGATCCGCATGCCGGCCACCTGGTGCCCGGCCAAACGCAGCGCCCAGGCCACGCCCGCCGGGTAGGCCGCCCACCCCGTCACGGCTCCGGGGCCGAGACCGGTCAGCGGCGCGGTGACTACCGTCTCCCCTTGCTGCCTGGACACCAGCAGCATGCGGTCACCGCCGCCCGGGCCAGCCGCGACGCACACGCCGGCCGCGAGAGCGAACGGCAACGCGAAGCCGTCGTTGTAGTCGGTGTGCTCGCCGATCAGATTCACCCGGCCTGGCGCGCGCCAGATTCCCTCGGGCTCCGCGCCGAAGCTGGCGCCGAACAGCTGGGCCGCTCCTCGTTCTGCGCTCACGCGAGGCCAGCCTGCGCGCGGGTGAAAGCCCACGCGTCGGCCACCATGTCGTGCAGCCCGCGCTCCGGCCGCCAGCCGAGCTCGGCGCTGATGCGGTCGGACGACGCGATGAGAACCGCGGGGTCACCGGTCCTGCGAGCGGCAGTCCTGACCGCGATTTGTTGCGCTGTCACGGTCCTGCACATGGCGACCACCTCACGATTGGAGAAGCCGGTGCCGCTGCCGAGGTTGTACACCGTGTGCCGGCCGGGCTCGCACGCCCCCAGGGCCAGCAGGTGCGCGGCCGCCAGGTCGGTCACGTGGATGTAGTCCCTGATGCAGGTGCCGTCCGGCGTCGGGTAGTCGGCGCCGAAGAGGCTCACCTCGCCTGATCCCCGCATCGCCACCGCGAGCACGGTGGGGATCAGGTGCGTTTCCACGGCGTGCCGCTCCCCCAGCCACCGTCCGCCGGCTGGTCTGTGCGCGCCCGCGACATTGAAATACCGAAGGCTAACCGCCCCCAGGCCGTGCATCCTGGCATGCTCGGCCAGCGCCGTGTCGACGGCTAGCTTGGAGGCGCCGTACGGGTTCGTCGGCCTCGCCGGCGCGGTCTCGCTGATCGGCACCGTGTCTGGCTCGCCGTAGGTCGCGGCCGTGGACGAGAAGACCAGCGTGCGCACGCCCGCGACGCGCATCGCGTCGACCAGCGCGAGCGTGCCGCCAAGGTTGCTGGTCCAGTACAAGGCCGGGTCCGCGACCGACTCCGCGACGAGCGACTTGGCGGCGAAGTGCAGCACTGCGTCCACGCCGGCGAGCATCCTGAGCGCGTCGGCGCGAACGTCCCCGTGGACGAACGTCGCGCCGTCCGGGACCGCGTCAGCGTGCCCGGTCGACAGGTCGTCGAGCACCACGACCTCGTGCCCGCCCGCGAGCAGTTGCGCGGCGACGACGCTTCCGATGTAGCCGGCGCCGCCGGTCACGAGCAGCCTCATAGGTCGTTTCTAGCCGACCAGGGATTCGGAGCACGGCGGAACGGGCACCGTCCGGCCGCCTTGCCGCATGGACGTGATGACCGCGTCGGCGATGATCCCTGCCGCCAGCCCGTCGCGGGCCGAGGCGAGCGCGCTGGCCCGGCCATCATGGATGGCGTCGACCCACTCCTGGAGCTCAAGGCGGTAGGCGTCCGCGAAGCGGAGCCGCCAGTCTGGCGGGTAGGACCGCGCCCTCGTCCGCTCGGAGTCGATCACGATGTGACCGCCGTGCGACAGCGCGACGCTGCCGCGATCTCCGATGACCTCGCACCGGATGTCGTAGCCATACCGCGCGTTGAGCAGAATCTCGACGGTCACCAGCACCCCGCCCGCGGTGTGCAGCAGCATCAGCTGCGGATCCTGGAACCCGGCGGGCATCGCGCTGATGCGCGGCGAATGCCAGCTGGCCGAGACGACCGGCTGCCCGAGCAGCCACGGCACCACGTCAAACTCGTGCACCGCCGAGTTGGTCACGCCGAACTCGCTGGTCGAGCCCGCGACCGAGCGCACGCCCCTGGCGAAGCAGTGCACCATCAGCGGCACCCCGCACGCACCCGCCGCGACGGCGGCCCTCATCTCCTGGTACCCAGGGTCGAACCGGCGCATGAATCCGACGCTGACCAGCGGCGCTCGCCGCTCCGCTGCGAGCGCCTGGTCCTCAGCCCGCACCACCCGCGCGCACTCAGGGCTCGTCGGCGCCAGCGGCTTCTCGCACATGACCGGCTTGCCCGACCGCACGGCGGCGACCGCGAGGTCGGCGTGCGTCGAGTCGTGCGAGGCGATGACGACGGCGTCGACCTCATGGCTCCCGATGACCTCCGCGGGATCGCTGGTGGTCGCCGCGCCCGGGGCGAGGTTCGCAGCCGCGCTGGCGCGCCCTGCGTCAAGGTCGGCGATCATGGTGACGGTCGCGCCGATCACGGATCGCTGCACCGTGCGCACGTGATCGGCTCCCATGATCCCGGCGCCGATGACGCCGACTCGCACGCTCACGTCACGTCTGCCCACGCGCCCTCCCTTGCCGACCGGTTGATCGCGTCCAGCACTGACGCCGCCGCGACGGCGTCGGCGAGCACCGGCCCGAACGGGCGCTGCTCACTGATCGAGCTGAGGAACTGCCAGGCCTCGATGACCTTCAGGTCGTCGAAGCTCATGGCGGTCGCAGCCGCCGGCTGGAACGAGCCGTACGCGCCGTGCGGCGGACCGGCGTGCACGGTGCAAGCCGGCAGATCCTGGTAGCCGCCGCCCTGGCTGACCCGCAACTCGCCCATCCGCCTGAAGTCCCACCACAGCGCGCCGGAGCGGCCGTGAATCTCGAAGCCGTACGCGTTCTGCTCGCCCGCGGCGACGCGGCACGCCTCGAGCACTCCGCGCGCGCCAGAGGCGAACCGCACCAGGCACGACACGTAGTCCTCGTTCTCGACGGCGCCCTTCTGGCCGGTCGCGCGGACGTGCCCAGTCGTGGCCGTCTGCGGCATCGCCCTGGCGGGCACGAACACGGCCGTGTCGGCCGCGACCGCGGAGATCTCGCCGATCAGGTAGCGGGCCAGGTCGGCGGCGTGTGACGCGAGGTCACCCAGGACCCCGTTGCCGCCGCGGTCACGCCGGAACCGCCAGCTCAGTGCCGCCTCAGGATGGGCGGCGTAGTCGCTGAAGAACCGGAACCTGGCGTGCGTGACGGCGCCGATCGCGCCGGACGCGACGATCTCGCGCGCCGCCTCGACGGCGGGCGCGTTCCGGTAGTTGAAACCGACCGTGCCCTGGACGCCCGACGCGGCAGCGGCAGCCGCGACGGCGCGAGCGTCACCTGCGGTCAGGCCCACCGGCTTCTCGATCCACAGGTGCTTGCCCGCCTCGGCCATCGCCATCCCGATCTCACGGTGCAGGTAGTTGGGCACGGTGACGCTGACGGCGTGGACTCTCGGGTCGGCTGCGACATCGCGCCAGTCCTGCGTCGCGACGTCGAACCCGAACTGAGCCGCGGCTTGCGATGCCCGGCCGGGCACGTCGTCAGCCACCGCGACCAGGTCAGCGCGGAGCGCGAGATCGGGGAAGTGATGCGGCAACCGCACGTAAGCCTGGCTGTGGACCCTGCCCATCCAGCCGAAGCCGACGACGGCGATGCCGATCCGCCCGCTGACGGGAGCGCCACTCACCATCGCGGCGTCACCATCGGAATAGCCCCATCCCCCCTCGCGGCGCAACCACAGTCTTGGAACGGTCCATCCTAGATTTTCAGCCTCATTCATGGTTAGTCTCCATGTCAAGAGCTCTGTAGTGAGCTGCTTGGCGATCAATCAGGGGCTGGAGCGTTCCACCGATGCGCGCGGATCAGGCGGAAGCGGACCACAGGGCCGATCAGGCGGGACTTGCCGCCAGACAAGCCGGAGCCAGCTCCCGGCTGCCTACGATCCGCGACGTGGCCGAGCGGGCCGGCGTGTCCAAGTCGCTGGTGTCGCTCGTGCTCCGCGGCGCCGGCAGCGTGAGCCAAGCCAGGCGCCAGGCGGTGCTGACGGCAGCGGCCGACCTGGGATACCGGGTGAACGCCGCGGCGCGCAGCCTGAGCGAGCGCAGGACCCACACAGTGGGCGTCCTTCTCGACGACATGCGCAACCCGTGGTTCGTCGGCCTGCTGGACGGGTTGAACCACACGCTGTCCGCGCATGGCCTGCGGATGCTGATGGCAGACGCCCATCTGAGCAAGCGCGCCGGGCAGGACCTGGTCGCCTCGTTCCTTGAACTGCGCGTGGACGGCGTTGTCGCGGTCGGCACCTTGCCCGACCCGTCGGTACTCGGGCTGATCGCCGCCCGGCTCCCCACGGTCGTGGCTGGCGCGAGGGACGATGACGCGGCATCGGAGCTTGACGTCGTCGCGAATGACGACGCACTTGGCGGCGCCGTCGCCACCGAGCACCTGATCGGCCTTGGCCATCGAGCCATCGCGCACATCAGCGGCCGCGGCAAGGTCGGCGAGCTGCGGCGCGGCAGCTTCGAGGACACGATGAACGCTCACGGACTCTGCGGCAGCGCGGCGATCGAGCCGGGTGACCACACCGAGGAGGGCGGGTACCGGGCGACGGTCAGGCTGCTGAGCTCCCGGCCGAGGCCCACAGCGATCTTCGGCTACAACGACATCTCGTGCGTAGGGGCGCTGACCGCGGCCGAGGAGATGGGCCTCAAGGTGCCTCGGGACCTGTCGGTCGTCGGCTATGACAACACCTACATCGCGCAGCTGCGGCACCTATGGCTGACGACCGTCGACAGCGCGGGCTTCGACGTGGGCCGCCAGGCTGCCAGCTGCCTGGTCGACCGGTTCAACCGTCCTGGCAGGACTGGAACCCTCATCTTGACCAGGCCGCGCCTCGAGGTCCGCGGCAGCACCGCGGCACCGCCGGCCGGGGCGCGCGGCCGCGGGGTGTGACGTCGCGGTCAGCGCGGGGTGCGGCTGGACGTCGGCGAACCGCGTTCGGCGGGCGGGCTGGCCGGCTCGCCGCGTCGGCTCCCGCGCCGTCTGAGGTACCAGCGCACTACCTCGATCACGCCGGTCAGCGCGCACCCGGTGAGGAGCGCGACGAGCAGGCCCTTCCAGGCCGCTCCCTCGAAGGCCTGCCCGCCGAAGTAGCCGAGCAGGGCGGCGTACGAGCCCCAGATCACGGCGGCGATCACGTCAAACACCACAAACCGTCGCCAAGGGTAGTGCAGCGTGCCCGCACTGAGCGTGACCGCGGTCCGGCCGCCGGGAATGAAGCGGGCCACGGCGATGAGCTCGCCGCCGCGCATCTGCAGTTGCCGCTCGGCCCAATCGAACGTCCGCTGGCTCTTCTTGCCGCGGAAGAATCTCTGCCTGGCCTTCGGGCCGAAGCGGTAGCCCAGGTAATAGGCCGTGTTGTCCCCGAGGAACGCGCCAAGGGCCGCCGCGACGATAACCAGCGGCAGGATCATCCCGCCGGTCGAAGCGACCACGCCCGCAGTGATCACCGACGCCTCGCTCGGAACGATCGGCAGCAGCGCGTCGAGCAGCGCCAGCGCCAGCACGATCGCGTACGCCCAGCCGGACGCGTCCTGGACGAGCCGCAGGAACTCGTTAAACATGACCGGCGGTGCGCAGCGCTCGGCCGACCGGGCCTGTCGTCCAGGCCTTCTGCGCGGGGCAGAGAACCAGACGCTTGCAGGCGTGCAGCCTGGCTGCGTCGGCGAAGCAGCCCCCGGCCCCCATCAGCGATCCCTTCCGCAGTCAGACCCGCACCAAACGTTCCGGCGCGCCCGGCACGGGATACGGTCACGCCGCCCGGGCCGCAGGGTGTCGCGAGGGACGGGACCTGGCGAACCTCAGCTGGCCGCCTGGCAGTCCAGGCTACCCGACGACCCCCGGCGGAAGCCGAAATCGCTCGCGCCGCGGCCCAGACCCCCTGCTTCGGTGCGACACCCAGCACCTTGCACCGAAATGGGTGTCCCACCGATACACCGCTACGGGCACTGGCTGCCATCATGGGACGTGAGTCTCGGGAGGTACGGGTGGTGAGTGCGTCGCGCGCCGGCGAGGTCAAGGACGTGGTGATCGTCGGCGGGGGCCATAACGGCCTCGCGTGCGCGGCGTACCTGGCCAGGGCCGGGCTTGACGTGCTGGTGCTCGAGCGCAGGGACGTGCTCGGCGGCGCTGCCGTCACCGAGGAGCCCTGGCCCGGCTACCGGATCTCCAGCGCGTCGTACGTGGTCAGCCTGCTGCCGCCGCGGATCGTCAGGGAGCTCGACCTGGAACGGCACGGCTACCGGGTGTCGCTGGTCACGCCCGACTACTTTGTCCCGTTCCCCGACGGGTCTGGGCTGACCTTGTGGGGCGACACGACCCGCGACGCCGCGGAGATCAGCAGGTTCTCGGCCGCGGACGCCGGGGCCTACCTGGAGTTCGACCGGCATTTCGAGCGCGTCGCGCGTTTGCTCAAGGACCTGCTGTTCGTGGTGCCGCCCAACCTCGCGCTGGCCGAGCTGCCGAAGTGGGCGGCGGTGGGCGCCCGGCTGCGCGGCTGGACTGGCCGCGACGTGGCCGAGGCGGTGCGGCTGTTCACGATGTCGGCCGCCGACTTCCTGGACGAGTGGTTCGAGGACCCCAGGGTCAAGGGAGCCCTCGCGACGCAGGCGATCATCGGCGCGTGGTGCGGGCCGATGAGCCCGGGCTCCGCGTACGTGCTGATGCACCACTGGATCGGCGAAGTGAGCGGGCACCAGGGCGCCTGGGGCTGGGTGCACGGCGGCATGGGCGGCGTGAGCGGCGCGCTGGCACGTTCCGCGCAGGCGGCAGGCGCTGAGGTCAGGACGACCGCTCCGGTCCGGCGCGTAACCATCCGGGACGGCAGGGCCACCGGCGTGGAACTCGGCGACGGGTCCCACATCGCGGCGCGGCGCGTCGTCTCGAGCGCCCACCCGGTCACGACGTACCGGGACCTGGTCGGATTCGGCCACCTGCCCGACGAGGTCGTGCGCGACGTGAAGCGCCTCCGGACCAGGTCAGGGTCGGTCAAGGTGAACCTGGCGCTGTCCGCGCTACCGCAGCCGACGGCGTGGGACGACAGCAGGCCAGAGCCGTTGCACCGCGGGCTGATGGCCATTTCCCCGTCCGTGGAGTACCTGGAGCGGGCCTGGGACGACGCCAAGTACGGCCGCTCCTCCCGGCATCCGTACCTGGAGATGGTCTTCCCGACGGCTCACGAGCCAGGACTCGCGCCAGACGGGCGCCACATCGCCCTGGCGTTCACCCAGTACGGCCCGTTCGAGCTCGCCGAGGGGTCCTGGGAAACCGAGCGGGCCGCGTACCTCGCGCGGGTGCTCGAGACCGTCGAGGAGTACTGCCCAGGGTTCACGGCCTCCGTGCTGCACGACGAGGTGCTGGCGCCGCCGGATATCGAGGAACGGTACGGCCTGCTCGGCGGCAACATCTTCCAGGGCGAGATGACACCCGACCAGATGCTCTCGCTGCGGCCGATCTTCGGCTACGGCGACTATCGGTCACCGGTCGCTGGCCTGTACCTATGCGGCTCAGGCACCCACCCGGGCGGCGGCGTGATGGCCGCCCCCGCGCGCAACGCCTCGAGAGCCATCCTGGCCGACGTCCGCAGGGAACGGCTGCGCACGCGCCTGCGCCGCCGCTAGCGTGGAGTGCAGCGCCGCGATCGCGCGCGTGCGAGACTGGCAGCGACATAAAGTACATTCGACGGTAAGGAACCCAGCGCACACGCCAGCCGTTGCTCGTGGCGCGGCCGACAGGCGCAGGAGCTATCCGATCTGGCGACTGAACGCGAGTCGAGGATGTGCCAGGCTCGCCAGAACACGTTCACCAGTGTGTATGGAGGCCGTGTGTGCCACCCACCGCTCCGTTAGGACGTGCTGCTGCGATGGCCGAACGCTCAGGGATGCGGACGACGGACGGCGATGACGCGCCGGCCGCCGCTGCGAGCCTGAACGGCTCGGCCGCCGATCAAGCGCCCGCGCTCGTCTCCGCCGGGGCCGGCGCCCAGCAGGCCAACGGAGCCGGGCACGCGACCGGGCCTGAGCAGGTCGCCACCCCGCCGCAGCCCGGTGAACGACAGCCCGCTAAGGGACCCGTCGACTGGGTGATGAGCGAGCTGATCCGCAGGCTCGCATGGAGCAAGCTGTCCGACCCGAAGTTCGCGATCTCGGTCTCCGCCGTCGGCCTGCTGCTCGGAATGCTGGTGGGCGCCACCGCGCCGAACACCGAGACGCTGCCGGTCAACCTGCCCTTGTCGACCCTCCTGCCGTCGCTCATCAACCAGAACGTGCTCGCGTCGGTGATGCTCTACACGGGCAACGTCCTCGCGTGCCTCGGGCTGGCGGGCATGCTCTGGGCACACAGCCAGGGCTGGCGGCCGAACCCCCGACACCTGCTGCTGGCCAGCGCGTGCGTGGTCGCGGTCATGGTCAGCCTCACGCCGGTCGGTTCCTCGGACACAGCAAGCTACGCGGCCTACGGCCGGATCGCCGCGCTGGGCGGCAACCCGTACACGACCAGCCCGCTGGCATTCCTCGGAGCGCACTCCGCGTACACGAACGCGGTCGGCGACCTGTGGAAGTCGCAGCCGTCCGTCTACGGTCCGCTCGCGACCGTGATCCAGAGGTTCGCGGCCGTCATCGGCGGATCGCACGTGGCCAGCACCATCTGGGTCCTGATGATCCTCAATGGCCTGGTCTTCATCGGCGTCGGCGTGCTGTTGCTCAAGACGTCAGACGACCCGATCAGGGCGACGCTCTTCTGGGTCGCGAACCCGGTCATCCTGCAGCAGCTCGTCAGCGGCGGCCACCTCGACACGCTCGTGGCGGCGGCGGCGATCTGCTCGATCCAGGTCGCCAGGCGAGTCTCAGGACTGTGGGGGGACGTGCTCATCGGCGTCCTGATCGGTCTCGCCTGCGGCATCAAGATCAATGCCGTGCTCATCGGCATCGGGCTTGCGTGGCCGCTGCTCAGGCGCCGCGAGTGGCTGCGCACGGCCAGGATCGCGCTCGTCGCGATCGCCGTGATGGCACTGCAATACAGCTTCTACGGGATCAGCGCGCTTGTGCCGCTCGCGGGCGGGGCAAAGTGGATCTCGCTGCCGTCGCCATGGTGGCTGGTCGAAGTCGCCGGCCATGGGCTCGGCGTCAGCAAGGGAACGATGATCACGGTCATCGGCTTCCTGTGGCCGGTCGCGCTGCTCGCGGTCGCGTGGCTGGTATACCAGCGGATTTCCTCCGACCAGCCCCGTGAGGTGGTCGCGCCGTTCGCCGTGACGTTCGCCTGGATCGTGGTCGCCCCGTGGGTCTTCGCCTGGTACACCGCGATCGCGTGGGTCGCGCTCACCCAAGTCCCGCGGAACCGGATGACCAGGTGGCTTGCCTTGGCAACCGTCTTCCTTGCCCTCTGGCATTCCTCCGGCGGCCACCACCCGACGCCCCAATGACGAGCCAGGACACCGATCGCGCGACCGCGCCGCAGCCGGCCCGCCCTGACGCGCGAACCTGGCCGGCGACATGGCCAGCCGCCGCGGCCTCGGCGCTGCGGCGGCACTGGCCGGCGGCCATCCTGCTGGCCGCCGGAGCGGCGCTGCGGATCCTGGCCTTGCTCGCTTACCGCCCCGCGCTGTTCTACATCGATACGCCAAGGTATCTGCTCGGCGAGGCGCCCGGCATGGATCCGCTCGGCTACGGCGGGGTGCTCAGGGCGATCCTGGCCGCCGGGAACCTTGAACTGGTCGCTGTCATCCAGCACCTGCTCGGGATCGCGATGGCCGTCGTCATCTACCTCCTGCTGCTGCGCCGCGGCGCCGGGCGCTGGCTCGCCGCGCTGGCCATCGCGCCGGTCCTGCTCGACGCGTATCAGGTGCAGATCGAGCAGGTCCTGATGCCGGACGTCTGGCTGGAAGCGCTCATCGTCGCCGGCGTGGCCATCTTGCTCTGGCGGGCGGACGCGGGCTGGCGCCGGGTCGTCGTGGCCGGGTTCGTGCTGGGGGCATCGGCCACCGTCGCTCAGGTCGGCGAGGCGCTGGTGCTGCCCGCGGTGATCTACCTGCTGGCGCTGGGCGGAGGCTGGCGCCTGGCGATCGGCAGGGCGGCGGCCCTGTGCGTCGCCTTCGCGGTGCCGATCGTGGCGTACATGGCGGGCAACTACCTGATCGCCGGCGACTTCTTCTTGTCCCACACCGGGGTGACATCTTTCTACGGCCGGACGGCAGCGGCGGCCGACTGCGCGACGCTCAGGCTGCCCGCAGCCGAGCGCGGCATGTGCCCGACGCCCAGGCAGCAGGCACACGGTCCCGACTGGCTCGAGTACAACCCGAGGTCACCGATCCGGCCCTACTACGACAACCAGCCGCGTCCGCGAACCGACGCGCAGATCACCGACTTCAACCACCGGGTTCTTTCGCAGCAGCCGTGGCGGGTACTCACCGCGTACGGCACCGACGTCGCGAAGCTGTTCACGGTGAACCACACGACCGGCGCGGGCGACACCCCGGTCTACCGCTGGCAGTTCCAGACCAGATACCCGTACTTTCCGCCGTGGACGTCGGCCGGAAAGATCGACGGGGTCATCGCCACGTACGGCGGCGGCGAGCCGACCGTCTGGCGGCCCGTGGCCGGATTCTTGCGCGGCTACCAGCTTGGCGGCGGCTATACCCCGGGAGCGCTCTACGCGCTGCTTGCAGCGGCGGGACTAGCAGGCTCGGGGCTGCTCCTGGCCGGGAGGCGGCTCCAGGCCGGCATCCGCCAGATCGCGCTCGCGAGCCTGCTCTGCACGGCGTCGGGTACGTTCGTATTGCTGGTTTCCGACCTTTTCCAGTTCTCCTGGAGATATCAGCTTCCGGCGCTCGTGACTCTCGTGCCTGGCGGGGCGCTCGGTCTCGCGGGGACGATCCGGTTCTTCCTGACCCGGCGTGAACTTCGGTCCGCAGCTTAGGTTAGGCTAACCTAACTTCCGGGTAGCGCATCTCGCGGCCGCCTTCTCAGCCATCTGGAGTCCATGACCATGAGTGAAGCGCAGACCCTCCTGCTGGGTCTCATCGCGGGCGGGACCATCGTGCTCGGCCTGCCGATGGGAAAGCTTCGCTCGCCGCGCCCCCGGCTGTCCCAGTTCCTGAACGCGCTCGCGATCGGCATCCTGCTGTTCCTGGTCTGGGACGTGCTAGCGCACGCCTTCGAGCCGGTCGACACCGCCCTGTCGAACCTGCACGACGGCAGCGGCGGGTTCGGCCCTGTCCTTGGCTACGGCGCACTGTTCCTCGCCGGCATGAGCGTGGGGCTGATGAGCCTCGTCTACTACGAGAGGTGGCTGGGACGCGCGAGGAAGACCAAGCGCTTCGGACCAGGGACGATGACCTCCGGCGAACTGTCCGCGACGCGCGCGGGTATCGCCGGATGGTCGCCTGCCAGGCGGCTGGCGTTGCTGATCGCCGTCGGGATCGGGCTGCACAACTTCGGCGAGGGCCTCGCCATCGGCGCGAGCGCTGCCGCCGGGGCCATCGGCCTCGCGACCGTGCTGGTCATCGGCTTCGCGCTGCACAACGCGACGGAAGGGTTCGGTATCGTCGCGCCGCTCGCGGCCGGCGGCGAGCGGCCATCGTGGGGCTTCCTGCTGCTGATGGGACTCATCGGCGGCGGCCCGACGATCGCCGGCACCGCCCTGGGGAGCCAGTTCACCAGCGACGCGGTCAGCGTCATCTTCCTGACGCTCGCGGCCGGATCGATCCTCTACGTCGTCATCCAGCTCCTCGGGGTGGCGTTCAAGAGCACCCGCAAGGACCTCCTTTACGTAGGTGTCCTGCTCGGCCTCATAGCTGGTTTCGTCACGGACATGATCGTGACCGCCGGCGGCGCGTGACGTCCCGCGCGATTGAACGACCCGCGCTGCGTGCCGGCCGCCGGGATTGAACCGCGAGCGACCCCGCTACGTATGCACTACGGGTCAGTGAGCGGCGACTGGCGGCGCACCCTGGCACCACGTGGAGGACTCGTGTACCGCTTTCCGGGCTGCTCACCGTGGTGGACAGACGCACCGGGGCGGCGGCTTCGCAGTGGCGGTGCCGCCGATCGTCCAGGTCGCGATCGGGCTCGCGGTCCCGCGCCCGCAGCGGCGCCGCCCGGCCTGCTCACCGGCGACGCCACCGACCCGGGAACAGCGCCGCTGTTCGTCCTGCTCGGCCTCAGCCTGTGGCCGGGCAGGCAGCCGGGTGACAGCCAGATCGACTCAGCCGGAAGGTTGAACAAATGAACACCAGCACCAACACTCACCAGCCCTCGGCCAGCCGCCGGTCCCTGATGACCACACTGCTCAGCACCCCGCGCGTGATCGCCGCGCCGCGAACCCGCGCGGTCGTGACCGGCCTCATCGTGGTGGGCGCCCTCCTCACCGCCGCGTCAGGCGTCATTCACCTGTACCTGTGGGGTGAGGACAACGGCTACCGGCAGATACCGACGATCGGCCCGCTGTTCCTCGCGCAGGCAATCGTGGCCATCCTGCTCGCGCTCGTCCTGCTCGGGACGCGCTGGCTGGCGGCGGTCGTCGCAGCGGCCGGCCTGCTCATCGGCACCGCGGCCGGGCTGCTCATCAGCATCGAGGTCGGCATGTTCGGGTTCCAGGAGACGTGGTACGCCCCGTGGGTCAAGACGTCCTTCGCCGAGGAACTGGCCGGCGGCATTGTGCTGCTGATCGCGGCCTGGCCGCTGGTCAGACCGCGCCGGTGAGCAGGATCAGGCTGGGATCGCCCGCGCTCACGGCGAACTCCCCATGATGGCCCCCATGCCACGGCGTTCAGGCGGACCAACAGGCTGCCAGACGGGCTGCGACCAGCCATGGGTCAAATCGGCCGTGACGTGCTAACCTCGCGAACGACCTTTCGCCCCGAGCGCTTAGTTCTCCCTAAATCGGCAGTTGCGCGGTGAGGATCTCGCCGGCCAGCGCCACGCATTCCGCGCAGATCCACACGCCAGGGCCGGCCACCATCCCGACGCCGCTGTCTTCGCCTTTGCCGCAGAACGAGCACGCGCGGTCATGGCTCTTACCGCGCCGCCGGCGCCGCCTGGAGGGGCTGAGGTAGCACTCGAGCCCGCGCTTGATCGCCGGGATGCTGGCGTCGAGCCTGATCAGCACCCGCCTCGCGCGAGATCCCGGGTCCAGCGCTAGCGCCCCGAGCAGGTGCTCGGTGCCGACGTAGCCGCAGCCGGCCCGCCGAGCCAGGCTCGCGGCTCCGGCCAGCGCCTGCCTGGCCTCGGCGGACTCGGGCGGCGGCCCGGTGCCTGGCTCGCCAGCAGGCGGGAACATGTCGTGCGCCACGTCGCGCACGTCGTCGCGGCGGAGCCCGATCTGCTCCATGATCGCAGCTGCGGCGCCCTCCTCGAACAGCCCGACCAGCTGATGGTGGGCGCCCACCTCGGCCGCGCCTTCCGTGCTTGCCTCCATGAGTGCGGCTTGTCGGCACGCGCGCAGCCTGGGTTCCTCGGGCAGCTCGCCTGGCCACGCCGCGGGCCTGGTGAACCGCTGGCGCGCGGCCTGCTTGGAAACCCCGAGCCGCTCTCCGATCTCCGTCCACGAGCATGCTGCCTGCCTGGCGCGGGTGACGAAGTGCCCGACCAGCTCGTCCGCGGCCGACTGCAGCTCGTCACCGGCCGCCAGGGCGGCCTCGATCTGGTCAAGCGGCGAGCCCGCGCCTCGCCGCGCGACGTCCTCGATCAGGGCCGGCAGGTTCACGACGTCCATATCGACAACTTAAGGTTGTCTGCCCGTGGTCGTCAACCTTAAGTTGTCGCCGCGCGGCTGGCGTCAGTAGTTGTCGACGAGGAACGCGAGCACGACGAAGCCGATCAGGGCACCCCCGGCGATGTCCAGCGGGCCGACGTGAACGGTCAGCCCGAGCACCAGCAGCGCCGTGCCGCCGAGCAGCATGATCGGCGCCCACATTGGCGCCGTCGCGCTGAGCAGAGCGGAGATCTGGTCGCTCAGTACCGGGATCCACAGCACGACGCTGATGACGACAATGGCGATGAGTGCCAGCACGATGTATCGGCCCGAGAATGGCATCGAGCCAATGGCGTTATCGCCATGAGGGCCGTGAATCCGCACTGGACCAGACAAACCTGCCATGACCACAGCAGACGTCGCCTCGTTCAGGCGACCGGAAACCCGGCATTCAGTAAAGAATCCGGCAGCCACGCCACTTCTGCGTGACAGCCACATGGATGGGCGGGACACCCATCCACGGCAAGGAGCCGCCCGGGATCCACGTCAGGCCGCCCCGGGATCTCGTCAGTCGACAGCCGGAGAGCCCAAACACTCCTCGTTACGCGTAACATGGGCTGGTGGCCGATACTCGCGACTGTGATCAGTGCGGCATGCCCTTCGAGCCGCGCCGTGAACACGGGCGGTTCTGCTCGGCGCGCTGCCGCGTCGCCTGGAACCGGGAGAACGCCAGCGACCGCGGCGAGGGCGGCACCGCCCTGGAGTGGTCGGTCACAGCGATGCGCGACGCAACCGGGCGGCTGCTGCGCGGCTGGGCGAAGGACAGGTCACGGGCTTTCGCGATGATCGGCGAGGCCGTCTGGTGGGTCACGATCGTGGACGGCACGCTCGTCCGGTATCACCCCGACGGCTACGACGCCGTACTGGCGAAGTGCCCGAGGGCGGAGCGCGAGCTGATCGAGGGCACCCTCGCGGGGCTGCGTTTCGTGCGGAACCGGGCCGGCCAGGACACGGACCATACCGACTTCATCGAGCCAGAGGCACCTACGGACGGCCGCGTGGGGGCGTGGCGGTGGGCGTCGGTCCCTGAACCAGCGCTCACCGCGCTTCCTGCCAGGGGCCAGGCATGGGAAGCCTCGCGCTACCGCGACTACGAGGCGTACCTGGCCGGACGCACCGTCGAGGAGACGTTCGGGCTGGCCAGGGCGTTCCTCAAGAGGGCCGCGGCGTCCGCCCTAACCGCCGAGCCGCGAGTGCGCGAAGCCGCGCCACGCCGCCTGGCCTGAGCCAGGCAGCAAGAGCCCAGACGGCCTGCGCGGAGTCGCGCCGCGCGCTCTATCCTGGCCACGTGCGCCTGGTGTCCTTGCTGCCGTCGGCCACCGAGATCGTGTACGCGCTCGGCCTCGGCTCTGACCTCGTCGGCGTGACGTTTGAGTGCGACGAGCCGCCGGAAGCCAGGACGGAGAAAGCCGTCGTCGTCGGCGGCCGCGACACCAGCGGCATGTCCCCCGGCGACATCGACCGGTATGTCAGCGCCCGGCTCGCCGCCGGCGAGGACCTGTACACCCTGCATGCGCAGGCGCTGGCGGCGCTGCGGCCCGACGTGATCCTCACCCAGGACTTGTGCCGGGTCTGCGCGATCCCGTCCGGCGACGTCGACGCCGCGCTCGACTACCTGGGCTGCCAGGCAGACGTGCTATCCCTCGACCCGCACTCGCTCGGCGACGTCCTGGACACGATGCTCGCGGTCGGCGAGCGGGCTGGCGTGCCCGACCGGGCAGCCGAGCTTGTCGCGGGCCTCCGCTCCCGGCTTGACCAGGTCGGGGCCCGCGTCGCCGGCCTGCCGAAGCCCAGGGTCGCTGTTATCGAGTGGACCGACCCGCCGTTCACCGCGGGGCACTGGATACCGGACATGGTCATCGCCGCCGGCGGCGAGCCGCTCGCGGCCAGCCCCGGAGCCAAGTCGGTGCCGACCACGTGGTCCGCCGTCGCCGCCGCAGGTCCGGATGTCGTCATCGTCGCGCCGTGTGGCTATCACCTCTCAGGCGCCGCCGTTCAGGCGCAGGCCGTCGCGGCGGCGCTGCCGGCCTGCGCCGTGTGGGCCATCGACGCCGACGGCCTCGTCGTGCGGCCTGGTCCCCGGCTGGCCGACGGTGTTGAGGCGATCGCGTCGATCTTGCATCCGGGCGCGGTACCGGCGGCGCCGGCGGGCCGCGTCGAACTTGTCAGGACGGCGCCCGGCGAGCCGACGGGCTGATGGGCCAGCCCCTGCCGCCCGTCCCCGCCGCTGACATCGCCAGGATCGGCCCGTTCTTCTCGTTCACCAGCGAACCCGCCGGCAGGTCCGCATCGGCGGCCACCTGCTCACCGGCAACATCGGCGCCGCGCTGGCCGGCGCGCTGAGCACCGTCGCCACGCAGCGCCGGCATCGCCCCGACTCGATCCTGAGTTACAACTGACCAGCCGCGGCCTGAGCGCCAGCCGGAACCCGGCAGCGACCAGGACGATCATGATCGGGCCGCCGGTGAACTCGGCGAGCGTGAACTGCCACCCGATCAGCAGGGCGAGGATGATGCCGAGCTCGATCACCAGGTTCGTGCTGGCGATCTCGAACGCCATGGCCGCGGTGAAGCTCGCCCCGCGGCGGAATAGGGACCTGGCGAGCGCGACCGCGGCGTACGAGCAAGATGACGACGCGGCGCCCAGGCCGCTCGCCACCGCGAGCGTCCGCGGCCGGTCGTCGCCGAGCAGCCGGACCACGGTCGGCGTGCGGACCACCGCCTGCACGGCCGCGGACAGCGTGAAACCGAGGGTCAGCGACCAGGTGATCTGACACGCCATGGACCCGGCCACGGACCGGGCGTGACCGATCGCGGTGAGCACTCGCATCAGCGCTGCCGCTGTCCAGGCGACTCGCGCGATACGTACCGGTAAGGCTGCCCCCGGCCAGCCGGATCGTTGCCGAGCACGATCTGCAGCGACGCCCACGCGTGCTCGGTGTTGCCGTCGCGGCGGTGCGCCGACCTGAGCTCCCTGGTGAAGCTCGCGAGGTCAGCGAGCCGCCAGGCCACGCGGTAGTAGCGAAGTGCCATGGTGTCGGCAGTCCTGCCCGTCGCGTCGGTGTAGGCGGCCAGGCTCCCGGCCGTCCCGTCGTCCAGCATCCACAGGTCCCGCTCCGCCGGGGCCAGGGCAACAGTGTCCCAGTCGATGAGCAGGAGTTCACCGCCGACGCGCATGATGTTGCCGCCGTGCGGCTCGCCGTGGGTCACGACCGGCGCCGCGTCCCTGCTGGCCACGTGGGCCGCCAGCCGATCGAACTCGCCGAGCAAGTCGGCGACGTCGCCAGCGCGCGCCGCGAGCGCGCGACGCGCCGGCTCGGCGAACGGGCCGCCGTCCCACGGCTGGCCGAGCTCGCGCAGCGCGGCCTCAAGAACAGCGCGCTCGTAGACCTCCGAGCGGCGCGGCCTGACCAGCGACCGCGCCGCCGGCGTGGCGTCATGCAGCGTGGCGATCAGCCGCAGGATCTGGTCCCGGCGCCCGGGCGTCAAGTCCTCGCCCCAGTGCCCGGTCTCGCCCTCCACGTAAGGGAACACGGTCAGGCTGTAGCGCGGCGTCAGCCTGCGCACGGCCTGGCCGTCGAGTGCGGGAAGGGGCGCGAGCACGAACGAAAGGCCGGCCCGTTCGCGCAGCTCACGCGCCGCGCCCAACGCGGCGTTCAGGCCGCGGAACGAGGTCTCCGTGTCGGCGCCGATCCATGGCTTGTCGAGCAGGTCGTCGACCGTGAGGAAATACCGGGCGCCGCCAGGGACCGCGGCTGACCAGTGGTGGCTGCCGCCGCCCAGCCGGGCATAGCGCAGCCCGGCTACCGGCAGTCCCCAGCCGCTCGCTACGGCCTTGGCGACCGCCGCTGCGTCCAAGCCCTCTGGAGGAGCACGCATGCCCGCTAAGGATAAGCAGCCATCCGCCCGCTGGCAGCGGCGAAGCGGTAATAGTCAGGAAAGGGCCCGCGGGCGCGCTCTTTTGGCCCGCCGGTTCGGCCGTCGATAGGCTCGGGTGCGTGGCAGGCAGCCTGGGTGTCGGCGTGGGCGCGGGATTCGACCCGACCGTCCCGAACGTCGCCCGCGTGTACGACTACATGCTGGGCGGCAAGGACAACTTCGCCGTTGACCGCCAGCTCGGCGACCAGCTGCTCGCCGCTTTCCCCGAGAGCGCCTGGATCGCGCGCCAGAACCGCGCCTTCGCCGGCCGTGCCGCGGCCTACTGCGCCGAGCAGGGCGTCAGCCAGTTCCTGGACATTGGCAGCGGGCTGCCCACCATGGACAACGTGCACGAAGTGGCGCGCAAGGTCATCCCGGACGCCAGGGTCGTGTACGTGGACAACGACAAGGTGGCGAACAGGCACGCTGACGTTCTGCTAAGCACCAGCGACGGGGTGGCCGCCATCCTGGGCGACGTGCGCGCTCCCGAGCAGATACTGGCCGATGTGCGGGCGCGCCGCCTGATCGACCTGAGCAAGCCGTTCGTCGTCATGATGACCGCGCTCCTGCACTACATCACCGACGAGGAGCAGCCAGAAGAACTCGTCAGGGTCTTCAAGAACGCGATGCCGAGCGGCAGCTTCCTGGTGCTCACGCACGCCACGCACGACTACCAGCCAGAGGAGTCACAGCGCGCGGCTCGCATGTACCGGCGCGCATCGGCACCGCTGGTGACCAGGTCAAGGATCGACATCGCCGCGTTTTTCAGCGGGCTCGAGATTGTCGAGCCAGGCCTGGTACGCACGTCGCGGTGGCGGCCGCCAGAAGAGATCACCGCGGAGTCCTCAGATCTGTTCGGCGGCGTCGGCCGCAAGCCCTAAGCTCTGCAGGAATGTCCGCCGCCATTGCCGTGCTGGCGTTCGTGTCCGGTGCCGCCGTCAGCCTGGCGACCAGTTTCCTGCTGGTCGCCAGGCTCGAGCGGGTCGGCGAGCGGCTCGGCCTGTCCGAGGCGCTGCTCGGCATGGTCGCGGCGCTGGCCGCAGACGCGCCAGAGGTGACGGCGGCGGTGACCGCGGTCGCGCATCACGAGCAGCGGGTCGGCGCGGGGGTCATTCTCGGGTCGAACGTCTTCAACCTGGCCGCGCTGCTTGGCCTGGGCGCCGTCGTCGCCGGCCGGATCAGGCTGCACCGCCGGGTGGTCGTGCTGGGCGGTGCCGTCGCCGTCTGGATCGCCGCGATCTGCGTGCTCGTCGTGGCCGGGGCGGTGCCGGCCGCGGGCGGCCTCGCGCTGGCGCTGCTCGTGCTGGGCGGCTACGTGGCCGTCCTGGCCACCGAGGGGCGTGGCCTTGAGCGGCTGCGCGTGCCGGGCACCTGGTCAGCCTGGCTGCGATCGGCCATCACGGAAGAGGAGCAGGAGCTGCTCGAGGCGATCAGGCCGGCCAGGGGCCGCTGGCCAGACGTCGCGACGGCGGCGGCGGCCCTGGTCGTGGTCGTCATCGCCAGCGTCACTATGGAGCGCGCGGCCGCGGACCTCGGAACCCGCTACGCCGTGCCCGCGATCGTCGTAGGCGGTCTGGTCCTGGCCGCGGTCACGAGCCTGCCG
>DASUHI010000178.1:0-17323 GCA_036273575.1 Streptosporangiaceae bacterium
CGGCCGCGCCGGCGACCGCCTGCGAGCGTGTTCTTGGTGACCCCCACCTATGAACCCTTGGTGGGCCCCTAGCACCACCAAGGGTTCATAGGTGGGGCTGGCGCAGACCTGCGACTTGGGCGCACACGTTCCATGCCGCCATCCTGCCAGGACGGCTGCCGGCCGGGCTCAAGCTCAGCCCGTGTCGGTGGCTGTCATCGGCTGGCCCTGCCGGTACATCTGGGGCGGCTTGCTGCCGGCCGACTGGCCGCCGTCGATCGGTACGACGGCGCCGGTGATGAACGAGGACCCGGGCGAGCAGAGCCAGAGCACGGCGCTCGCGACCTCGGCGGCATGGCCGGTCCTGCCCATGGGCGTGGACTGGCCGGCCAGCCGCTGGGCCTGTGGCCCAGCGGCCTGCAGGTGATGGGTCAGGATCGGTCCCGGCGCCACGACGTTGACGCGGATGCCCTGGCCGGCGTAGTCGAGGGCCGCGACCTTCGTCAGGCCGATGATGCCGGCCTTGCCGGCGACGTACGCGGCGAGGTTCGCCGTGGCGTTCAGCCCGGCCACCGACGCCATGTTGACGATCGCGCCGCCTCCGGCGGCGAGCATCGCCGGGATCTGGTATTTCATCCCGAGGAACGTGCCGCGGATGTTCGTCGCGATGCCCCGGTCGAACTCGCCGATCTCGATGTCCGCGAGCGGCGCGGGCATTGGCCCGTCGGTGGCGTTGTTGAAGGCCGCGTCCAGCCTGCCGTAGTGCCCGACGGCGTTTTCGACCAGGCTGGCGACCGAGTTCGCGTCCGCGACGTCGCAGCGCACGGCGATCGCGTCGCCGCCGGCTTCTGTGATCCGCTCCGCCACCGCGGTGAGCGCGACGATGTCACGCGCCGCGAGCACCACACGCGCGCCCGCGGCCGCGAACGCCTCGGCTGTGGCGGCGCCGATACCCTTGCTGGCCCCGGCGACGAGGGCGACCTGGCCGCGCATCGGCAGCTCTGTCATGGCGAGACCTCCTCTCGTCATGAAACGTAGGCGTCAAAACCTTCTATGTCAAATAGTTAGACGGCTACGATCAACCTGGCATGAGCTGACGACGAGCAGCGGCCAGATGGCCTGAGAGACGCCGACAACCCGCTCGGCGAGGCCCAGTACCCCGCCGCCGACGACAAGTTCCACCAGGAACCAGGCTGTCAGCGTGGCGATCACTGCGACCGCGCCAATCGATGGCGCGGGTCGCAGCGCCCATGGCACCTCCGGTCCCGCGCGGTACGCCGCGAGCGGCCAGGCGGCGAGGAGCGCGAATCCCAGCGACGACCACAGCGCGTGCGCCAGCGAGAAGCCCCCTGGCGCCGCTTGCGGGCTGGCGGCGACAAGCATGCCGGCCAGCGCCGCCGCGACCAGCACAAGCCGTCCGGCAAAGGCTGCCGGGCGCAGCGCGAGAGCCGTGATGATGTAGCAGATGGCAACCAGTACCAAGGTCAGCGTCATGACCCAGCGGTCGGCCGCGCCCTGCCCGGCGAGCGAGCTGATGCTCTGCTTGACGGGGTCGAACGGCTGGGGCTGCAGGCCGGCGGCGATCGTCCACCCGCCTACGAGCAGCACCGGCGTAGCCGTCGCCGACACAACGCCCCACCACGGCACGTCACGCATTGGTACCACCGTAGGCGGCCTCATCCCGCCGTTCTTTCCCTGGGTCGCCCTGGCTACAACAAAGCCCCGGCGCGGGTGCAATCCGCGCCGGGGCTTCCTTGCGCTACCGCAGCGAGCCCTCGAGCTTGCTGCCGTCGGTCAGCCCGCTCGCGTCGTCTGGGACGCTCATGGCACCAGCGATGTCGGAGCGCCGCAACTGGATCGTCGCGGCCGTCACGAGCAGGGCGACCACCGCGATCCCCGCGGCGACCAGGAACCCGCGCGCTATCCCGAACGCGAGCGCCTGGTGCAGGATCGAGGCAGGCACCGTTCCCGATGCCTTGGCCGGCAGGTGCACGCCGGTCCTGCCCGCGGCCTCGGCCGCGTGCGCGACCTGGTGCTTGACGTTGTCCGATACCGCGGTCCAGGTGACGGTGCCCAGCGCCGCCAGCCCGATGGCGCCGCCCACCTGCTGTCCGGTGTTCAGCAGGCTGGACGCCACGCCGGAGTCCTCGCCAGCGACCTTGTTGAGCGCCACGATCGACAGCGGCACGAACAGCATTCCCAGGCCGATCGAGGTGACCAGCATCGGCCCGAGCAGCCCGCCCACGTAGTCGCTGTGGACGGTGAGCTGCGAGAACCAGCCCATGCCGCCAGCGGCGATCGTCGCGCCGGCCAGCATCAGCGGGCGTGGGCCGGTGCGGGCGATGACCTGTGAGACGATGCCCGACATCAGTACCACAACCGCCGCAAACGGCAGGAACGCGATGCCGGACTTCAGCGCGCTGTAGCCCAGGACCTCCTGCACGAAGATCGTGAGGAAGAAGAAGATCCCGAACATCGCGGTGGCGAGGGCCAGCATCACCAGGTAGGCGCCGCTCCTGCTCCGGTTGGCGAGGATCCGCAGCGGCATCAGCGCGTGCCGGCTGCGCCACTCGATCAGGCCGAACGCGGTCAGCAAGAGCGCGGCGGCGACCAGCGAGACGACGACCTTGCCGTCGGCCCAGTGCGAGACGCCCTGCTGGTCCGTGCTGGCGTTGGACAGGCCGTACACGAGGAGCGCGACGCCCGAGGTGACGGTGATCGCGCCTGGCAGGTCGAACCGGCCGCGCCTGCGGGTGGACTCAGGCAGCACATACCGGGCGAAGATCGCGGTCGCGATGCCGATCGGAACGTTGACGAACAGCACCCAGCGCCACGACAGGTACGTGGTGAGCACGCCGCCGGCGACCAGGCCGACGGCGGCACCGCCGCCGCTCATCGCGGCGTACACGCCCATGGCGCGGTTGCGCGCCGATCCTTCAGGGAACGTGGTGCTGATCAGCGCCAGGGCCGTGGGCGCGACCATCGCGCCGCCGACGCCCTGCAGCGCCCTGGAGGCCAGCAGCCAGGCCTCGGACGTCGCGAAGCCGCCGAGCAGCGACGCGGCCGAGAACAGCAGCAGGCCGGAAATGAATATCTTCCGGCGCCCGAGCAGGTCACCAGACCTGCCGCCGAGCAGCAGCAGGCCGCCGAAGGTCACGGCGTACGCGGTGACGACCCACTCCAGCCCGTTGCCGGAGAAGCCGAGCGCGCGCTGGATATGTGGTAGGGCGACGTTGACGATCGCGGAGTCGAGTACCACCATCAGTTGCGCGGTGGCGATGACGAACAGTGCCAGGCCGAGATGGCGTCTGCCCTCGGCTGCTGGCGCGCCGGGTGTCGTGTCGCGGCCGGCTACCGGTTGCGTCGTAGACACAGCGGTTTCCTCACCTTTCTCTGGGCGTGCTGGTCCGCCGCCCTGACTCGTCCGTGAGTCACGGCGTGGAGAGATTAGGGATTCGCGGTTGTTACCTGCGGGTTCCGCGTGCTAGCGGACGATCAGCCTGCCCCCGCGCAGGTCCGCGTGATACCGGGTTAGAGAGCGGCGGGCGACGGTGCGCCCTGAGCGCTGCTCACCTCCTTCTCGGGCTCGTCCGCGGCCTGCACCGCAGGTGCTGCCGCCAGCGATTTGCACATCTTGCGCACGAGGTCAAGGAACTGCTCGCGCTCACCCCGGTCCAGTGCGTGCGTCCACGGCATCAGGCCGAGCGTTTCCTGCTCCACGGCCGCCTTGATCTCAAGCCCGCGGTCGGTCAGCGCGAGGTTCTTGATCCGCCGGTCGGCGGGGTTCGGCTCGCGCTTGGCCAGGCCACGCTGCTCGAGTGCGTCGGCGATCGCGGTGACAAAGGACGGATCACAGCGCAGGCGCTGGCCCAGATCCTTCATCGCCACCGGCGTATCGAGCCGCCGGAGAGCCTTCATGCAGGAGACCGGCACCCCGAACTGCTGCGAGAGCTGCTCGCCGCGGTGCATGAGGTGGCCGACGAACTCGGTCATGGCGTCGAAGATCTCCTGATCGAGCTTGTCGCCGCCTGCACACCAGCCCACTGTCTGCCTCCTGCTTCACACTCGGTGCGGGATCATGGCACCTTGCGCACCCAACAGTGTTGCCTCATCAAGATCTTGCCTGACTCAACAGTTGAGTAGCTCAACCATATTCCGCATTACTTGAGACTGTCAAAGGTTATTTGGCTCAACCAGTTCACTCGCCCGTCGCGCCGTCGATGCGCTCCCTGATCAAGTCCGCGTGACCGTTGTGCCTGGCGTACTCCTGGATCACCTTGATCAGGTTCCAGCGCACAGAGAGCCGGTTGCCTGCCGCGTCATCCGCGAGAGACGGCGCCGCCGAGAGCAGCTCGTCGGCTCGGGAGCGCTCTGCGCGCCAGCGCTCCATGGATACGTGAGCCATATCCGCTGACAAGCCGATGATGTCGGCATCAGGATCGGCGTCGGTGCAGTACACCATGCCGAACTGCCCGCCGCCGAGCGCATAGACCAGATAGACGTGTTCCATCTCGGTCATGTGCCTGACGAGCCCGAGCAGGGACAGGTCAGAAGGTGAGGCCGAGGCCAGCACCAGTTGCTCAGCGGTCAGCCCTTCGCACTTCGCCGCGAGGGCATCGCGGTGGAACGCGAGCCAGCCGAGCAGCAGCTCGTGCTCCGCGGCGTCACCTGGTTCCCTAGCCCGGCCCATCGCGTCCTCCGATCTTGCCCGCTCAGAATATGACCTCGCGGCCCGGTACGGTTTGCGCCGGCAGCGGACGAGATGGCGCGGAATCACCCGGTGATACCAGCATGGCATCATGGCTGATATCCAGTTCGGCGTCAACGTTCACTCCGCAGGCTCGGCGGCGGAGTTCCGGCAGCTCGTGGCCCGCATCGACGAGCTCGGCTACGACGTGCTCGCCGCGCCCGATCATCTCGGGGCGATGGGACCGTTCACGCTGCTGGCTGCGGCCGCGATGGTCAGCGTCCGGTTGCGCCTGCGCACGTACGTCCTCAACGCGGGCTTCTGGAACCCGGCGCTGCTCGCGCGCGAGGTCGCCACGCTCGACCTGCTCTCGAGCGGCCGCGCTGAGCTTGGGCTCGGGGCAGGCCACACGAAGAGCGAGCACGATGACGCGGGCCTGCGGTGGCTGGCGTTCGGTGACCGGATCGGGTTGCTCGAGGCCACGGCCACGGAGGTCACCAGCAGGCTGGCGGATCCCGGGCATCGGCCTGCGCCGGTGCAGCGGCCGGTGCCGCTGATGGTCGCGGCCATGTCGGGTGCCGGACTCGCGGTGGCCGCCAGGCACGCTGACGTGGTCGGCTTCGCCGGTCTGCGCCAGGTGCATGGCCAGCCGCTCGGCAAGTTCACGCTTGTGGGCGCCGCGGAGACGGCCGAGCGAGTCGCCGCGGTGCGGGAGCAAGCGGGCGGCCGCCAGTACCGTTCCGACGTGCTGCTCCAGCACGTCGCCATCGGCCAGGACCCTGCCGGGTCCGCCGCTGAGATGACGGCCGGCGTGCCCTGGCTGACCGTACAGGACGTCCTGGCGAGCCCCTTCGTGCTCTACGCCGGTAGCGCAGGCGAGGCGGCGGCAGAACTCAGGCGGCGGCAGGAGCTCTACGGCTTCGACAGCGTGACCACCCATCAGCCGAGCATGGAAGCGCTCGGGGAGGTGATCGCCGCGTATCGTGGCGGCTGAAAAGCTTCCCCGAGAGAGGCCGCATGACCCGGCTGGTACTCAAGCTCGGCTCGAGCTCGATCGCGAGCGGCGACGGCCTCGCGCTTGACGTGATCGCGGATCTGGTTACCCAGATCGCCGCGGCCCAGCGCGAGCGGCACGAGGTCGTGCTGGTTACCTCCGGCGCGGCCAGGCTCGGGCGCCGGCTGCTCGCGTTCGAGGGACCGACGGCGCGGACCGGTCCTGAGCTGCAGCGGCTGGTCGACGCCGTCAGGGCCGCCGTCTCGGAGCGCGGCGACGTCGGTGAACTCACGGCGACGCTGGACAGGTACGGCGGCAGCGGGCCGGCCGGACCGCTCGGGGTCGCGCTCGCGGCAGCCGTCGGGCAGCCAGCCCTTCTGGCGCTGTACCGTCAGCTAGCCGCGGCCGTGGGGATGGAGGTCTGCCAGATCTTGCTGTCCCGCAGCGACCTTGACTCGTCTGCGGCGATGCGGGACGTGGGCAGCGTCCTGCACTCCGCGCTCGAGCAGGGCCTGCTGCCCGTCGTCAACGGCAACGACACGACCGATCCGAAGTCTGAGCTGGACAACGACCAGATCGCGGTCGCGGTGGCGGTCGCCGCCCGTGCGTCCAGGTTGACGTTCCTGACCAATGTCCGTGCGGTCTACGGCGACGATCAGATGCTCGAGCGCATCGCGAGGCTGACGCCAGACGAGGCGCGCGCGCTGCGGATCACGGCCGCGGGCGAGGGCAGGGGCGGTATGCGCTCGAAGCTCAACGCCGCAGCCCGGGCCGCCTACTGCGGCGTGGAGTGCGTGATCGCGTCGGCGCGCGACACCGACGTGGTGGCCAGGAGCCTCAGCTCGCGCGCCAGGCTCGGCACGGTCATCAGGGCCGCCGCCGGCCAGCTCGCTCCTGCGCAGCGCTGGGTGGGCGGGATCGCCTATCCGATGGGCACGATCGGGATCAACCGCGAGGCCGAGCGCAGCCTGCGGGCAGGCAGCACGCTGTTCCTGTCTGGCGTGAAGCGCGTAGACGGCGACTTCGAGCCCGGCGCGGTCGTCGAGCTCGTCGACGTCAGGCACCCGGAGCGGCTGATCGGCCGCGGGTCGGTCTGGTTGCCAGCGGCGATCCTGCGTTTGCTCCGCGCGCTCACCACCGACGAGGTCGGTGACACGCTATCGGTACTCTTCCGGCTGCGACACGCTCCGGCTGGGCAGGACAGCCCGCTCGAGCCCGAGCGGTTCGCGGACGTAGCAGACCTGATGCGCCGCGGCTCGCAGGCTTCGAGGCAGGTCCACGCCGAGCTGACGTCAGCCAGCCAGGAGCGGGTGAGGGCGCTGACCGACGCGTTGCTCCAGGCCCAGCCCCGGGCCTGCGCGGCCATCCTGGCCGACGGCTCTTTCCTCGGCGGGAAGATCGGGCCGGACTCGCCTGCCCGCCGGGCGGCCCGCGAGATGCACGCGATCCACCGTGACTCGCTCGTCGTGTTCGACAGGTAGTTCTAGCCGCGGACCTGGCCGGTGCCCCAGGTCACGTTCTTGACGCAGGTCAGCGCCTCCATGCCCATCGGACCGCGGGCGTGCAGCTTCTGCGTAGACACCCCGATCTCCAGGCCGTAGCCGAACTCGCCGCCGTCGGAGAACCTGGTCGAGCAGTTGACAAACACGCTGCCCGAGTCGACGGCGCGAGCGAACCGGCGGGCCGCGGCGATGTCCTGCGCCACGATGGCCTCGGAGTTCCTGGTGCCCCACCGCGCGATGTGCGCCAGCGCGGCGTCCAGGTCGGGTACGACCCGCACGGCGAGGATCAGGTCCAGGTACTCGGTGCCCCAGTCGGCGTCTGACGCCGGCTCTGCGTTCGGCCAGATCGCCCTGACCTGGTCGTCGCCGCGCGCAATCACCCCCAGCTTGTGCAGCTCGCCCAGGGCGGACGGCAGCCAGCTGGCCGCAATCCGCTCATGCACGAGCAGCGTCTCCGCGGCGTTGCAGACGCTGGGCCGCGAGGTCTTGGCGTTGACGATGATGCTCGTGGCCATCGCCGGGTCGGCCGACGCGTCCACGTAGACGTGGCAGTTCCCGTCGCCGTCGATGACCACGGGGACGGTCGCGTGCTCGCGCACCACCTCGAGCAGGCCACGGCCGCCGCGCGGCACGAGCAAGTCGACGAAACCGTCAGCCGTCAGCAGCTCCACGACCGCCTCGCGCGAGTTGTCGCGGATGAGCTGCACGGCGTGCTGGGGGACAGCGTCCTGACCGCGCAGCACGTGCGCGATCAGGTCGGCGATCGCGCCGTTGGTGTGCGCGGCGATCGACGAGCCGCGGAGCACGGCGGCGTTGCCGGATTTCAGGCACAGCGCCGCGACGTCGACGGTCACGTTCGGCCTGGCCTCGTAGACCACGGCGACCACTCCGAGCGGCTCCCTGACCTGCTCGATCAGCAGGCCGTTCGGCCTGGTGGTGCCCCTGCTCACCTGTCCGGCCGGGTCGGGCAGCGCGATTACCGCGCGTACCGCGCTGACCATCGCGGCGATCCTGGCGTCCGTCAGGGTCAGCCGGTCCACCAGCGTCCCGGACACGCCTGCCTCACGCGCGGCGATGACGTCGATCGCGTTTGCGGCCTTCAGCAGGTCCCGGGCAGTCTCGATCGCGTCGGCGAGGCTGGCGAGGACCGCGTCCTTCGCGCTGGCGTCGAGCTCGCGGGTCACGGCGGCGGCGGCGCGCGCTTGCTCGCAGACCTGGCGTACTGGCGTGGGCACCCTGGCCTCCTTCTCTCCATCGGCGTCGGCCCCGGCGCCTGGCCGGTGCCGGCCGATCACCGTGGGTTCTCACGCAGAATGTACCTATGAGCAACCCCGTTCCGTACGCCAGAACCATCGTCACCGACGACGGCGTGCCGATTGACGCGGCGCACCTGCCAGGCGACAAGGACCTCGGCATCGTGCTGGCGCACGGCTTCACGCTCAGCTGGCAGCGGCCGGCCGTCTGGAAGGCCGCCACCAACCTCAACGAGTTTGGCGGCGTCGTGACCTTCGACTTCCGCGGTCACGGCAGGTCGGGCGGCGTGTCGACGATGGGTGACAAGGAGATCAAGGACGTCGACGTCGCAATTGGCTACGCCAGGGAACTCGGCTACGCCCGCGTTGTGACCATCGGCTTCTCGATGGGAGCCTCGGCCGTGCTCAGGCACGCCGGGCTGATCGGTCACGTCGACGCAGTGGTGTCGGTCAGCGGCCCTGGCCACTGGTACTTCCGCGGCACGCGGCCGATGCGGCTCGTGCACCTGGCGATCGAGCATCGCCTGGGCAGGATGTTCACCAAGGCGATGCTGAAGACCAGGATCGCGGGCGGGAAATGGGATCCCGTGCCGTTGCCACCCGACGACGCCGCTGCCCTGATCTCTCCGATTCCCCTGCTCGTCGTGCACGGGGACAAGGACGCCTTCTTCCCTGTGGACCACGCCGAGCGCATCTACGCGGCGGCGAACGATCCTAAGGAGCTCTGGATCGTGCCGGGGTTCGGGCACGCGGAGTCAGGTGCGGAGCCGCAGCTCATCACCCGCATCGGCCGGTGGATGCGGGCCACGGTTGGCCTGGACACGCAGACGGATTCGGCTGGCCAGGAGGCCGGGGAGCCCATGGTGCGCGACGCGGGACCGGAAGCTCGGACCTTGTCCGCCGGTTAGGCCTGCTTTTAGAATCGCGTTCTAGTAACCGGCCCTGCGGGTCGGCTGCTTGCCTCGGGCCTTGGAGGATCGTGTGGCGTGGGATTTCTCGACCGAGCCGGAGTTCCAGCAGCAACTCGACTGGGTCGAGGAGTTCTGCAGCACCGAAGTCGAGCCGCTCGACCTGGTCTTCCCTGGTGCGGCCTACTCACGGGCGCCAAAGGCCAGGGCCCTGGCCGACCCGCTCAAGCAGCAGGTCAAGGACCGCGGCCTGTGGGCGCTTTTCCTGGACCGTGACCTAGGCGGGCCTGGGTTCGGCCAGCTCAAGCTCGCCTTGCTGAACGAGATTCTCGGCCGCTATCGCTCGGCACCCGTTGTCTTCGGCACCGCGGCGCCCGACACGGGCAACATGGAGATGCTCGCCGCCTACGGCACCGAAGAGCAGAAGCAGCGGTGGCTCTACCCGCTGATGAACCAGGAGATCTTCTCCGCGTACTCGATGACCGAACCGCAGGGCGGGTCGGACCCGAGCCTGTTCGGCACGCACGCTATGAGGGACGGCGACGAGTGGGTGATATCCGGCGAGAAGTGGTTCACGAGCGCAGGCGCGCGAGCCGACATCTTGTTCGTGATGTGCACGAACGGCATGTTCGTGGTCCCGCGTGACACGCCGGGGGTGGAGATCGCGCCCTATCCGGCCCTGCACAACCACGTTCGCTATCACGACGTCAGGGTCCCGCTCGACCATCTGCTCGGGCCCGAGGACGGCGCGAAGGTGCTCGCGCAGCGCCGCCTCGGCGGTGGCAGGATTCATCACGCGATGCGCACGGTGGCCCAAGTCAAGCTCGCCTTCGACATCATGTGCGAGCGGGCGCTGAGCAGGCAGTCGCACGGCAAGGTGATCGCCGACCACCAGATGGTGCAGGAGGCGATCGCGGACTCCTACGCTGAGATCAACATGCTCAGGCTTCTTGTGCTGTGGACGGCCTGGACGATCGACAACTCGAGCACGAAGCAGGCCAGGACGCAGATCGCCGCCTGCAAGTACACGTGCGCGAGGGTGCTGCGCGAGGTCAGCTACCGGGCGCTGCACATCATGGGCTCGCTCGGCACGACCGACCTGACGCCGCTGCAGGCCATGTGGGCGGCCGCGCCGACCATGGCCATCGCCGACGGCGTCGATGAGGTGCACAAGGTGACCGTGGCTCGCAACGTGCTCAGGGGCTACGAGCCGCATCCTGGCCTCTGGCCGAGTGAGTACATCCCTGCCAAGCGCGAGGAAGCGAGAAAGAAGTACGCGGGCCTCATCGCGGCCGATCCCGACCTGGCCGCCTGGGCCGACGCCGCGGCCGCCAGCCACCGGCGCTGACGATGGAGGTCAAGGGCAAGGTAGCGGTCGTCACGGGCGGGGCGAGCGGCATCGGCCGCGCGCTGAGCTTCGCGCTCGCCGAGCACGGCGCCTCGGCGGTCGTGGTGTCCGACACGGACGGCGCTGGTGCGGCGGTCGTGGCGGCGGACGTCGCCGGGCCTGACCACGCCGCCATCGCGGTCACCACGGACGTCGCGAGCGAACCCGACGTCCGTGACCTGGTCGCCACCGTCGAGCGGGAATTCGGCCGCATCGACCTGTTCTTCTCCAACGCCGGCATTATCGTGGCGGGCGGCATCGAGGTGCCGGACGAGGCATGGTCGCGAATCTGGGCCATCAACGTTCAGAGCCACGTGTACGTCGCGCGGGCCGTGCTGCCTGGCATGCTGGCGAGGGGAGGCGGCCACCTGATGATCACGGCATCCGCCGCCGGGCTGCTAACCCAGCTCGGGTCCGCCCCCTACGCGGTGACGAAGCACGCTGCCGTCGCGCTGGCCGAGTGGCTCTCGATCACCTACGGTGACCTGGGCATCGGCGTATCGTGCCTGTGTCCGCAGGCGGTGAGCACCAACCTGGGCGCCACGAGCATACGCGAGGTCGGCGGGCTGATGCCGCCGGCCCCGGACACGGGGACCGTCCCGTCGGCCGCTGGGGCCGGCAGCGTGTCGCGGCAGGCGTCGGTCGACGGGGTGCTCACCGCTGCGCAGGTAGCGGCCAGCGTGCTGGCCGCCGTGGCGGCGGACCGGTTCCTGATCCTGCCGCACCCGGAGGTCGCCACGTACGAACGCCGGCGCGCCACCGATCGCGACCGCTGGCTCAGCGGCATGCGCCGCCTGCACAGTCGCCTGGCAAGGAGGGGGCAGGCATGACGCTTGGCGTTCGGGTCCCTGAGGTCACGCGGTGGCTGCTCGACCACGTCGACGGGCTCGTCCCGCCGCTTGGCTTCGGGCTGATCTCAGGTGGCCGTTCCAACCTCACCTACGCCGTGACCGACGCAGCCGGGGGCAGGATCGTTCTGCGACGGCCGCCGGTCAGCCACGTACTGTCCACGGCGCACGACATGGCGAGGGAGTACCGGGTGATCTCGGCGCTGCGCGACACCGAGGTGCCGGTCGCCCCTGCGCTGGCGTTCTGCGCAGACGAAAAGGTCAACGACCGGCCGTTCTACCTGATGGGGTTCGTCGAAGGGCACGTCCTGCGCGACGTCGCTGGCACCGAGGCAATCCTGGACGAGCGGCAGCGACGGGTGGCTGGTGAGCAGCTCATCGACGTGCTGGCCGCCATCCACCGGGTCGACGTGGACGCAGTGGGCCTCGGTGACTTCGCCCGCCGCGACGGGTACATCGAGCGGCAGCTGCGCCGCTGGCACGGCCAGTTCGGCAAGTCGCAGGAGCAGGCCAAGGAGATCGGCGTGTACCGCCCTGTCCCGCTCGTGGACGAGGTGCACAAGATCCTGACCGACCGGCTGCCGCCGCAGCAGGGTACGGCCATCGTGCACGGTGACTACCGGCTCGACAACACGATCATGTCGGAGGAGGGCCGGATCATGGCCGTGCTCGACTGGGAGCTGAGCACGCTCGGCGATCCGCTGGCGGACGTGGGCACGCTGCTCGCGTACTGGGCCGAGGACCAGGGAAGGGCGACGCCGTCTCCTGCCGTGGTCACGATGGCGCAGTCGGCGGCCACGGGACTGCCAGGGTTTCCCGCCCGCGCCGAGATCGCCGATCGCTACGCCGCCAGCTCAGGACGCGACCTGTCCGATATCGGCTACTACATCGCGTTCGCGTACTGGAAGCTTGCCTGCATCCTGGAAGGCGTCTTTGTCCGCTACGCGGCCAACGCTATGGGCGCCGGGGCGCACGACGCGGACGCACTACGTCCGGGAGTCGAGGACCGGGCCCGCCGGGCGCTTGAAGCCCTCGAGGGCTAGCACATGCTGCGCGTCGACTGCCACCTGCACACCGTCGCCTCTGGCGACGCCATCACGACGCTTGACCAGCTCGCCGACCGCGCCGCTGCCGAGCGGATCGACGTTGTCTGCATCACCGATCACAACGAGACCGCCGCCGCGCTGGCGGCGGCCGCCAGCGGCCTGCGCGGCGTCCGCGTCATCGTGGGCGAGGAGGTCAGGACGCGGGCCGGGGAGGTCATCGGGCTGTTCCTGACCGAGCGCATTCCTTACGTGCTGCCCGTCGCCGACGCGGTCGCGCGCATCAGGGCGCAAGGCGGGCTCGTCTACCTGCCGCACCCTTACGACGCGGCGCGCGGCAGCGTAGGGGCGGCCGCCGACCGGCTGTGCGCCGACGGCATGGCCGACGTCATCGAGGTGTTCAACACCAAGATCGCCGATCAGGACCTCAATGCCAGGGCGGCGGACCTCGCAGCGCGCTGGCGACTGCCAGGCGCCGCGGGCTCCGACGCGCACGACCCAGCCGGAATTGGCGCCGCATACGTGGAGATGCCTGACTTCGACGGGCCCGCGAGCTTCCTCGCCGCGCTGGCCAACGCCCGCGTGGCGGGGGAGTACCGGGGACACGCGCCCCCGTTCCCGCGGCCGGGAACGGCCCAGTCAGGCAGCCAGGGCGATCACGCGGCCCGCTTGTAAGCGCGGACGGCGAGCGGCGCGAAGACGATGAAGATGCCCGCTATCCAGGCGATGCTCTTCAGCAGGTTCGCCTCGACCGGCCCGCCGATCGCCAGCGCGCGCATGGTGTTGATCACGAACGTGACAGGCTGATTGTTGGCGAACGCCTGCAGCCAGCCCGGCATGGTCGCGATCGGCACGAACGCGGAGCTGACGAACGTCAGCGGGAACAGCCAGATCAGCCCGAACGACTGCACGGACTCCTCGTCGCCGATGGCGAGGCCGGTGTACGCGGCTATGCAGCAGATGGCCAGCCCGAACACGGTCGCGAGGGCGATCATAGCGATAGCGGGCACGACGCCGTTGGTGAACCGGAAGCTCACTGCGTAGCCGACGGCCACGATGATCAGGATCGTCACGAGCATCCGTACGGTGTCGGCGACCAGGCGCCCTGCCAGGACAGCGGAGCGTGCCATCGGCATCGACCGCAGCCGGTCGATCACGCCCTTCTGCAGCTCCTGCGCCAGCGCGATGGCTGTGCCGAAGCTGGCGAACGCCGCGGTCTGCCCGATGATCCCTGGCAGCAGGAACTGAACGTAAGTCGTTCCGCGGATCGGGATCGCGCCGCCGAACACGAAGCGAAACAGCAGCGTGAAGATAACGGGCTGGACGACGCTGAAGAAGATGTAGGCCGGCACCCGGTACCAGACGATCAAGTTCCGCCTCGTGATCGTCAGAGTGTCGCTGACCGCCCAGCGGAACCTGGTCAGCGGGCTCGGCCCGGTCTGCCGCAGTCCTTGCTGCGCTGCGATAGCGGTCATGACGCCTTCCCTGTCGAGTCCTTGGCACGATCCCGCCGCCCGCGGCGCTTCTTGCCCGGCTGGCCATCGTCCTCGGCGGCGTGGCCGGTCAGCGCGAGGAACACGTCGTCCAGCGACGGACGGCGCAGCGCCAGGCCGTGCGTGACAACTTCCGCGGCGTCCAGGCCGCGGACCGCCTCGATCAGCACGTCGGAACCCCGGCTCCCGGCGCCGACGCTGACCTGGCCGGTGTCAACGTCAAGATGCGGCTCGCCCTCGCCGATGGGCTTGATGGCCGCGACCGCGTCATTGATCCTGGACCGGTCGGGCACGACGAACTCCAGGACGTCGCCGCCGATCTGGCCCTTCAGCTCTTCGGCAGTGCCCTGGGCGATCACCAGGCCGTGATCGAAGACCACGATCGTGTGGGCCAGTTCGTCGGCCTCGTCCAGGTACTGGGTGGTGAGCAGCACCGTGGTTCCCTCGGCGGCCAATGACCTGATGACGTCCCACATGCCGAGCCTGGACCGCGGGTCAAGGCCAGTGGTCGGCTCATCGAGGAACAACACCTTGGGGCGCCCGACCAGGCTCGCGGCCAGGTCGAGCCGGCGCTGCATGCCGCCTGAGTAGGTCTTGGCCGGCCGGTCGGCGGCATCGACGAGGTCGAATCCTTCGAGCAGCTCCGCGGCCCTGCTGCGCGCGTCCGGCCAGCTGAGGTGGTAGAGCCGGCCGATCAGCTCCAGGTTCTCCTTACCGGTCAGCTCCTCCTGGATCGCGGCGGACTGGCCGGACAGCCCGATGATCCTGCGCACGGCGGCAGCCTGGTGACACACGTCGCGGCCCTCGATGACGGCGCGGCCGCCATCGGGCTGCAACAGGGTCGTCAGGATGCGGACCGCCGTGGTCTTGCCAGCCCCGTTCGGTCCGAGGACGCCGAGCACCGTCCCGCGCGGCACAGACAGATCGATCCCGCGCAGCGCCCGCACCTCGCCGAAGGACTTGGTCAGGCCCTCAACGACTATCGCCTGGTTCGAGCTGCCCCCTGTCAACGCCGCCTCCTCGCCAGATCGTCGCGGATCGCCCGTCCGCCCGACGAACTTACCCGCGGTCCAGATCGCGTCGCAAACGAGATAGCTGCGCTCTCGGCGTAATCGAGGCGCGAGCTCCGACGCGCTCAGGGCGGGCCAGCCCCGCTCAAACCGGCATCGCGGCAGGACGGCCTGACGAGCACCGACAGCCGGTCGTGGCGACCGGATGCGCTCCTGCACATGTGCCGGGCCCTGGCTCCGCACTCATGCAGCAGCGCGCCGCCCGTGCTGCTCGGGATCGTGACGGTGACGCAGCCTGCCCTGGACTGGCCGTAACTGCCGGGACGGACCGCTGACCATGCCGCTACGCCGACGAGAACGAGCGCCACGGCCAGTCCGATCACGACCAGCCTACGCTTCTCGCCGTGAACGGGCTGAGCCGGCGACAAGGGCACCAGGAGCGGCATGGCCCGGATTCTAGGCGTGCGCGGGCGAGCAAAGGTTTCACGCAGATTAACGATTCGCTGAGCTGTTTCCAGGGGCGTAACTGACGGGAAATCGCGATGAAACGCGTGCATGGGAAACCTGAACCGTACTGACCAACACTGAAGTGGTGTTCGGCGGTGCTGGTCAGCGTTGCCTGGCCCTCCGGCTCCCTTCGCTTCGGCTCTGGAGGCGAAGAGTGGTTCCCTATTCCTCCTGGCTCAGCTCGGGCGACAACGCGTGGCAGATGACGGCCGCGACGCTGGTCGGCCTCATGAGCATCCCCGCGCTCGCGGTCCTGTACGGCGGCATCGTCCAGCGCAAATGGGCCATCAACACGATGATGATGGTGTTCAGCGCGTTCGCGCTGACGCTCATCGTGTGGGTGCTGTGGGCGTTCAAGATGGGCTTCGGCGCATCGTGGATCGGCAGCTTCCTCGGCAGGCCAGGTACGGTCGCCGGGGCGTCGGGCGAGCAGGCGCGGGCGCATATCCCGATGCTCGGCGGGCTTATGCCGAAATTCAGGTTCCCGCAGAGTTCGCTCGTCTATTTCCAGTTCGTGTTCGCGGCGATTACCCCGATTCTGTTTATCGGCAGCGTGATCGGCAGGATCAAGTTCAAGGTGTGGCTGATCTTCGTTCCGCTGTGGATCACATTTGCCTACGCGGTCAACGCCTTCATGCTGTGGGGCGGCGGCTTCTGGGCGGGCAAGGGCGCGCTCGACTTCAGCGGCGGCTACGTCATCCACCTCGCCGCGGGCGTGTCAGGCTTCATAGCCGCCGCGGTCGTCGGGCCCAGGCTGCGCCGTGATCGCGAACGGGCGATGCCCAACAACCTCGTGTTCGTAGCGGTCGGCGCCGGCATCTTGTGGCTGGGCTGGAACGGGTTCAACGGCGGCGACCCGTACTTCGCCGGCGCTGACGCGAGCGCCGCGGTGATCAACACTAACCTGGCAGCGGCAGTGGCGATGATCACATGGGTGATCATGGACATGGCGCTCAGCGCCGAGAAGAAGCCAACCTTCCTCGGCGGCGTTAACGGCATGATCTGCGGTCTCGTCGGCATCACCCCGGCGGCCGGCTACGTCACCGGGGTCGGCGCGATCGTGATCGGCCTGGTGACCTCCGGCCTGGTCTGGGTGCTGTTCGCCTACTTGCCTAAGCACGTGTGGCCGTTCAACAAGGTGGACGACGCGCTCGGCGTCGTCTACACCCACGGCTTCGCTGGCCTGCTCGGCGGGCTGCTGGTCGGCTTGCTGGCGGATCCGAAGATGATCGTGTATCTCGGCATTGGCAAGAACCCTGACGTCGCGACGACGGGGCTGTTCTACGGGCATCCCAGGCAACTGCTGATCCAGGCGGGCGCCGCGCTGACCGTCATCGTCTGGGACGGCGTGATCACCTTCCTGATCCTGCGCGGCATCGGCCTGTTCATGAAGCTGCGGATGCCCGAGTCCGAGCTGTGCGCCGGTGACATCCTGGTGCACGGCGAGGTGGCCTACCCGATGGAAGAGCCGGAAGCTGAGCCCGACTTCGGCGGCATCCCCGGCGAGCCCGTTCCTGTCCACTATCACCATCACGAGCTTGTGACACCTGAGGGCAAGGTGCTTGTTACCTCGGGCGGCAAGGCGCTGTCAGGGAGCGACGGGTCCGGCTAGTCCGTGGTTAACTGGCACGGTGGTGTAATCGCACATGTCTCCCGGATCCGCCCATTCAGCCATTATCGAACAGCGCCTTGCCGCGGCCGCGACTCGGTCG
>DASUHI010000179.1:0-22969 GCA_036273575.1 Streptosporangiaceae bacterium
ACGTGCCCTGGTCGTCGCCGCGGCGACGTGCGGGCTGGTGGTGGCCGGCAACCTTGCCTGGTCCCCGCCGTCCGGACGGGCGCCGACCGCCGAGATCGCGACCGTGCAGGGCGACGTGCCGCACGCGCGGAACCTGCCCAACCTGCTCCGCGCTAGCACCGTCACGGCGAACCACGCGGACGCGACGATCGCGCTCGCCGGCCAGGTCAAGGCCGGCAAGCGCCCGGCGCCCGCGCTGGTGATCTGGCCAGAGAACTCCACCGACATCGACCCCAGGCTCTCGCCGCCCACATATGCCTCGATCGCATCCGCCGTGACCGCCATCGGCAAGCCAGTCCTGGTCGGCGCCGTGCTCGACCACCCGCTGCGCAACGCCGGGCAGCTGTGGCTGCCGGGTCGCGGGCCGGTAGCCGTCTACATCAAGCGGCAGCTCGTGCCGTTCGGCGAGGTGATCCCGCTTCGCGGCCTCCTCGACATGGTCACGTCGCTGCCCGACCTGCAGCCGCGCAACTTTACGCCTGGCCACCGCGCCGTGGTGTTCAGGATCGGCAAGATCAGGCTCGGCGACGTGATCTGCTACGAGGTCGGGTTCGACAACCTGGTCCGATCCGAGGTCCAGGCCGGAGCGAACCTGCTCACAGTCCAGACCAACGACGCGGACTTCGAGCTTGACGGGCAGCTGGGCGAGAGCCTGCAGCAGATGGCGATGGCGCGGATCGACGCGATCAGCACCGACCGCGCGGTGGCCGTCGCATCGACAACAGGACTCAGCGCGATCATCGCCCCCGACGGGTCGGTCATCACCAAGAGCAAGACCTGGCGGCGGACCATCCTGGAAGCGCGAGTGCCGCTCAGGGCCGGGCTCACGCCGGCGATCATGGCGGGCGGCTGGCCAGAGCGCGGCATCATCGCGCTGACGCTGCTCGCACTCGCCTGGGCGATCGGCTGGCGCAGGCACAGGCGCGCTTAGCGCGCAGTAAGTTGGCGTGCATGGCTACACGTGCCGTGCACCTGGTGATCGACGCCGCGAACCCGGCCAAGCTCGCCGCCTTCTGGGCGGCTGTCCTCGGCTGGGAGATCACGTCCGACGGATCAGACGAGGTCGTGGCCGTCGAGCCTGCCGGATTCGACTACCCAGGCCCGGCGGCCATGCCGCTGGTGTTCGTGCCCGTCCAGGACACCAAGACCGTGAAGAACAGGGTCCACCTCGACCTGTCGAGTACCTCGCCGCAGGATCACTCTGCCCAGATAGAGCGGGCGCTCGCGCTCGGCGCCGAGCGCGCGGACATCGGGCAGGGCGACGTCCCCTGGGAGGTGCTCGCCGACCCCGAGGGAAACGAGTTCTGCATTCTCGAACCGCGGGACGCCTACTCCGATGCCAGCCCGGTAGCCGCGATCGTCCTGGATTGCGCTCACCCCGACGCGCTCGTGCCGTTCTGGGCCCGGGCGACGGGCTGGGACGTGCACAAGACGCTGCCGAACTTCGCGTCGCTGCGGGCGCCGGGCGGCACCGGGCCGTTCCTGGAGTTGCTCGGAGTACCCGACGCCAAGACCACAAAGAACCGGCTGCACGTGGACGTCGCGCCGCTCGCGGGCGGCGACACGGAGGCCGAGGCGCGCGGCCTCGAGGAGGCGGGAGCGGTCCGTGTCGACTTCGGCCAGGGCGACGTCAGCTGGGTCGTGCTGGCCGATCCGGAGGGCAGTGAGTTCTGCGTGCTCTCGCCCCGGTGACCCAGCGGTAGGTGCCCTGGCAGCACAATGAACGTACGAGCACCCAGTCTGCCGGCCAGACGCTACCCCGCAGCCCAGAACGGTCACGCCGCCGGAGCGGCCGGGGCCGGGGCTTTTTGCGCGCTCTGACCCGTCCCGTCCGGTACGCGGCCCTGCTGGCGGGTGCGCTGCCCGTGCTGGCGTTTCCCTCGCTGAACCTGGAGTTCATCGCCTGGTTCGGCCTGGTGCCTGGTCTGCTGCTGCTCAGGGCGGCGCCAACCGGCAGGGAGGCAGCCGTCCGGGGCTGGTGGCTCGGCACCGGCTACCTGCTGATGGCCATGTACTGGCTGGTCCCCAACCTCGGGCCGGCGCTGTTGCTCGTGGCGATCGTGCTCGGCGTGCCGTGGAGCGGGGTCGGGTTCGCCGCGTGGCGCCTTCTCGGCTCGCCAGGACCCGAGGCGAGAAGCCGGCCCGCAGGGCCTAGCATCCGGCAGGCGCTCGCCGCCGTGGTCGTGCTGCCAAGCTGCTGGGTGCTGATCGACTGGATCAGGTCCTGGCAGGGGATCGGCGGTCCGTGGGCGGTGTTCGGCGCGAGCCAGTGGCAGCATCCCGTGGTGCTCGCGCTCGCGGCGACCGGCGGCGTCTGGCTGGTCACGTTCGTGCTGGTCGCCGCCAACACCGCGATCGTGATCGCGCTGGTGGCGGCGCGCCTGCCAGGACGGGCGCTCGGCGCCGCCGCCCTGCTGCTCGCCGTGGCGTCGGGCCCTGTCGCCTTCGCGCTCACGGCGGGCGAGCACCGCGTCCCGCCGGCCGGCCACGTCTCGCTCGCGCTCGTCCAGCCCGGCCTTGCCGACGGGCCGCGTGGCCTGGTGGAGAGGGAGATCAGGCTGACCAGCCGGGGACCGCGCGCCGACCTGGTCGTCTGGGGCGAGAGCAGCGTGGGCTTCGACCTGGACACCTCCCCGCGCCTCCTGCGTAAGCTCCGGCGCCTGTCGGCGTCGATCGGCAGACAGGTGCTGGTCAGCCAGGACGCGGTGAGCCCGGCGGGCGCGAAGTCGAAGGTCGCGGTCCTGATCGGGCCGGCGGGCATCGAGGAGTCCTACGCCAAGACCAGGCTCGTGCCGTTCGGCGAGTACATACCGTTCCGCTCGGTGCTCGGGTGGCTGACGTCCATCAGCCGCGCCGCCCCGGAGAACATGGTGACCGGGAGCGGCGCCAAGGTGCTGCACGCCATTCTGCCTGACGGTCGCGGCCTCCGCTTCGGGGTGCTGATCTGCTTCGAGTCCTCGTTCCCCGATATGTCGTCCGTCGACGCCAGCCGCGGTGCGCAGGTGCTCATCTTCCAGACCTCGGATTCGACGTTCCAGGGCAGCTGGGCGCCAGAGCAGCACGCGTCGCTCGCCGCGCTCCGCGCCGCTGAAACAGGCAGGCCGGCCGTGCAGGCCGCGCTGACCGGCGACTCGGTCGCGTTCGACTCCAGGGGCAGGCAGCTCGCCTGGGCGTCGACGGCCGAGCAGCGTGTCATCAGGGTGCGGCTCGCGCTCCCGCCCGCCACGGTCCTGACGCCTTTTGACCGGCTCGGAGACTACGTGCCCTGGTTCGCGATCGGCGTCGTCGTGGTCGCGGCCTGCGCCGCGCTCGCCTCGCGCGCCCGGGCCGGACGCCAGGCAAACTCGGCAACCAACGAGGACGCCCTTACGTCTAACAAATCGTGGTAGGGAGGGCGTGAGCACGCCGATGGCGAAGGCATACTGAGGACGGCGCTGGGAGGTCAAGGTGCGGAGCCAGGGAAAGCGGTACAGGCTGGCGCCCGTCGCCGTCGTCTGCGCTACCGGGATCCTCGCGGCCGCTTGCCATTCATCCTCCGGCAGCGGTGGAGGCGGCGGCGCCTCGGGTCAGGGCACGTCCTCGCCCGACACGGTCCAGCTCAGCATCACCCCGGCCAGCGGCAGCACCGGCGTGAACCCGCGCGACGGCATCACGGTAAAAGCGAACAAGGGCACGATCTCGTCCGTCACGGTCGCGGGGGATGGGCTTACGGGGCAGCGGGCCGTCACCGGCACTCTGAACAGCGCGAAGACTGTCTGGCACACCGACTGGGCACTTCCGGTGGACGAGACACTCAAGGTCACCGCGACGGGCGCCGACAGCTCAGGTCACTCGGTGACGCAGACCAGCACCTTCAAGACGCTGCGCCCGGCACAGACGTTCGTCACCCACATCTTCGAGGGCTACAAGGACACCTACGGCGTCGGCATGCCGATCATGCTGACCTTCAGCCAGCCCATCAAGAACCGGGCTGCCGTCGAGCGCTCGCTGCAGATCACGACGTCCAAGCCGGTCGTCGGCGCCTGGTACTGGGACAACAGCCAGACGCTCGCGTTCCGCCCGCGCGACTACTGGCCGGCGCACACCACGGTGAGCTTCGTCGGCCACCTCGACGGCGTCGAGGCCTCCCCTGGCGTTTACGGCGACCACACGCTCACACAGGACTTCAGCATCGGGAAGTCGCTGATCGTCGTCGCCAGCACTGCCAAGCACCACATGTGGCTGTACAGGAACGGCAAGCTGCTGCGGCACTGGCCGATCAGCACCGGCAAGCCGGGTGATAACACCCCGAATGGGACGTACCTGACCATCGAGAAGCACAACCCGGTGCTGATGAAGGGCCCCGGCTACCGGATCGAGGTGCCCTGGTCGGTGCGGTTCACGTGGAGCGGCGACTACCTGCACGACGCGTACTGGTCGACCAGTCAGCAGGGCTTCGAGAACGTGAGCCACGGCTGTGTCAACATGCCGCCGGCGGCGTCGAAGTTCTACTACAAGATGGCCGTGCCAGGCGATCCGGTCACGATCGTCGGTAGCCCGCGTGGCGGCGTCTGGGACAACGGCTGGACCCACTGGTTCCTGAGCTGGCGCGAACTGCTCAAGGGCAGCGCGCTGCACCAAGCGGTCATGACCGGACCAAACGGGAGCACCTTCGTGGATCCTTCGACGATTTCCTCCTCCACGGCCACGTCGCCGCTAGGAACGTCTAAGTGGGGCAACTCCAAGGCCAGTTAGGGCGACGGAGCGTCACCGCGCATCTGCCCCAAGTGGTGACGTGCGTCACTTTGACGGTCACTGGGATGCAGATCTGTCATCGTCGCGTTACACAGTGTGACCCCCGCCGGGAAGGCGGTACAAACCCCGTATACCACCGCTTCCCGCTTTCCGAGGCTGGCTAGCCAGGGCCGCACCCCCGCGAATCCCTGCAGCCCGCCCGCGCTGTACCAGCGAGACGCGCACGCGCGTCAGGCTGCCAGCCGGCGAACGCCGGAGGCACAAGCACCGCTCCCGCTGTACCTGGGGCGCGGCGGCGTGGGGTCAGCACGGAAGGACCGCGATGACCCGCACCCCCCGTATCCCCCGACTCAGCCTCACCAAGAAGACCGCGGCGTACGCCGGCGCCGGCCTGGCGCTGGCCGCCGTCACGGGCGCCACGACCGCGGCCGGCTTCGCGGGGCAGGACCCCGCGCGTGCCGACAGCGTTCGTCCCGCGGTCAGCAGGACGCTTCATGCTGTACCCGCCACCACGGGACCGGCCACCACGGGATCGGCCGCGCACACTTCACCGGCCAAGCAGGCCGCACCGACCAAGCGCACGGCACCGGGCAAGCACACGGCACCGGCCAGGCACACGGGGCCGGCCAAGCACACGGCGCCCGTCATGCGCGCCGCTCCGGCCAAGAAGAGCGCGCCGGCGAAGCACGCGCCCACGCACCACGCGCGCACCTGGGCGGAGGTGCGCAAGATCGTTGCCAAGCGCACCGACCCCAAGGCCGGTCACGGCCCGCTGCCAGCCCGCGACCAGCTCACCCCCGTCGGCACGAGCGGCCCGCAGACGTGGATGCCCATCACGCCGGCTCGCTGGGAGAACGCCAAGACCATCGTCCGCCAGGCCATCGACAAGCACATGGGCCTGCGTTCTGCGGTGATCGCCGTCGCCACGTCGATGCAGGAGTCCACGCTCCTGAACCTGGGCTATGGCGACCGCGACTCGCTCGGCCTGTTCCAGCAGCGTCCGTCCTGCGGTTGGGGGACCCCCGGCCAGATCAAGCACCCCGCCTACGCGGCCGATGCGTTCTTGAAGGCGCTGCACGGCTACCAGTCAAGCAACCCGGGCTGGGCGCACCGCCCGCTCTGGGAAGCGGCCCAGGGCGTCCAGGGCTCCGCGTTCCCGTCGGCGTACGCCAAGTGGGAGGCGCAGGCCGCCCACCTGGTCGCCTCGGTCACCAAGCACCTGGTCTGACCCGCAAGGCTCCGCGCAGCCGTCCCCCCCGGCTAGCGCGGACCCGCGGCGCGCTTCCCCCGGCGCAGCCGCGACAACCCCGTGTGCCCCGCCTCCTGCCCCCGTAGGAGGCGGGGCATACGGCTGTCCTGGTACAGGTTCAGTTAATTTCACCTCAGCTTGGCCGGAGCAGTAACGGCGATGCTGTAGAACTTTCGCCATGGAGAACTTCCTGACCACGGTGATGACGAGCCACGGCTACCTGGCGCTGATCATCTTCGCCTTCGTTGAAGCCTGCTGCATCCCCATCTCCTCGGAGATCACGTTCGCCTACGCCGGGGTCATCGCGTTCGCCAACCCTGACAAGTTCACGATCGCCGGCGTGATCATCATCGGCACGCTCGCCGAGATGGGAGGGTCACTCACCTCATACGCGGTCGGCCGCCGGGGCGGGCGGCACCTTCTTGAGCGCTACGGCAAGTGGGTGCTGATCAGTCACTCGGACCTGGACCGGGCTGAGCGTTTCTTCGCCGGACGCGGCGCGTGGGCGGTCGCGGTCGCCAGGGTGCTGCCGCTCGTGCGGTGCTTCGCGTCGTTCGGCGCCGGAGTGGTCGAGATCCCGCTGCTGCCGTTCGCGATGTTCAGCCTGATCGGCACCGCGGTCTGGACGACCGCGCTGACCCTGCTCGGCTACAACCTCGGCTCCACCGTCGACAGGTTCTTCAAGTCGTTCTCGGTGATCGGCGTCATCTTGCTCGTCGCTCTGCTGGCGGGCCTCGTCCTGCATCGCGTCCACGCGATCAGGAAGGACAGCCACCGCGCCTCGCGGGACGCGGCTTCCGCCGGGGCGCCCGCGCAGCCGGCCGCCACACGCTGGCCGAAGGACGGAGACGACAGCAGGAGCGGCGGAGTCGGCCGGTCAGGCGGCGCGCACCGCCGCTGAGCTCGAGGGTCTCCTAGTCAGTCAGCGACTGGTAGGCGAGCTGCCGCAGCTGCGGCCTTATCGGGTGCGCGCTCGACGGCAACAGCTGCGTGAAGAACGAGACAGTCAGCCCGGTCACCGGATCGACGAAGAACGCGGTGCTCGCGGCGCCGCCCCACGAGAACTCGCCCTCACCAGACAGCGTCCGGCCCGGCACAGGGTCGATGACCACGGCGAAGCCCAGCCCGAACCCGACGCCGCGGAACGGCGCCTCGGCGAACAGGGGCCGCCCGAAGGCCTCCAGGTCGGCGCCGCCTGGCAGGTGGTTCCTCGTCATGTACGCCACGGTGCGAGGGCTGAGCAGGGTGACCCCTTCCAGCTGGCCGGCCGGGCTGTCCGCGGTACCGAGCAGCATCGAGGTGAACCTGTGGTAGTCGGCCGCGGTGCTGACCAGGCCGCCGCCACCGCCGAGGAACAAGGGCGGCTCGGTCGCCACCGCGCCGAGCGCCTCCATCCTGGTCGCCTTCCTGCCGTGTCCCACCGTGTACAGCGCGGCCAGCCTTCCTCGCTCGGCCTCAGGCAGCGAGAATCCGGTCTGCGTCATGCCGAGCGGCCCGAAGATCCGGCTGGCGAAGAACTCATCCAGCCCGGACCCCGACGCGACCTCCACGATGCGGCCCAGCACGTCGGTCGCCACCGAGTAGTTCCACTCGGTGCCAGGCTGGAATAGCAGCGGCAGCCCGGCCCACATATCGCAGCACGCCGCGAGGTCGGCGTCTCGCGGGGTGCCCCACTCGAAGCCGCGGCCGCGGTAGAGCGCGTCGACCGGGTGCGAGCGGTGGAAGCCGTAGGTCAGGCCCGAGGTGTGGGTGAGCAGGTGCCAGATCCGCACCGGCTCTGTGGCCGGGACCGTCACCTGCCTGATGTCCGACCCGCCGCTGAACACGGTCGCGTCGGCGAACGACGGGATGAACTTGCTGACCGGGTCCGTGAGCTCGAACGCGCCCTCCTCGTACAAGATCATCGCCGCGACGGACGTGACCGGCTTGGTCATCGAGTAGATCCGCCAGACCGTGTCGGTCTCCACCGGCAGCCCGGCCTCGAGGTCCCGCTGGCCGTACGCCGACACGTACGCGAGCTTGCCGTGCCTGCTCACGGTGACCAGCCAGCCCGGCAGCCTGCCGTCGTCGACGTACCGGCTGAAGTGCTTGTCGATCCGGGCTAGCCGCCCGGCGTCGAGGCCGACGTCGGCCGGATCTACCTCAGGAGTCAGTACGCTGGCCATCGTTCTCGCTCTCGTGCCGGAATCTCCGCCACGTCTCATATAGCAATATTCCGGTCGCGACGGCAAGGTTGAGCGACTCGGCAGTCCCGGTCATCGGGATCCGCAGCCGCAGATCACCGGCGGCGAGCAGGTCGCCGGGCAGTCCAGGGCCCTCGCTGCCAAGCAGGAGGGCGACCGGCCGCGGGATGGGCGTGTCCCACAGCGTGCCAGCGCCTGCCGCTGAGGTCACCGCCACCGCGACGCCGTTGCCGTGGCACCAGTCGAGGAACGCCGCCGGGGACGGCTCCGCGGCGATGGGCACGCCGAACAGCGCGCCCATCGACGCCTTGACCGCGGCTGGGTCGAAGGGATCGGTGCACGGGCCGACCAGGATCACGCCGGCGGCCCCGGCGGCGTCCGCGGTCCTGATGATCGTGCCGAGGTTGCCAGGGTTGGCTATCTCGTGCAAGGCGACGAACACCGAGTCCTGCCGCACCCGGAGCTGGCCGAGCGCTGGCGTGCTGCCGCGGACGATCGCGGCCAGGCCGGCCGGGCCGTCCCGGTCGGCGATCCTCGCGAACAGCGACCCGGACAGCCGTGCCACCGCGACGCCGCGCGCCTCCTGCTCGGCCACCATCGCGGCCGCGGACGCGCGCAGCAGGTCAGGGGCGGTGAGCAGGACCTCGATGTCCGCGCCCGCCTCGACCGCCTGCCAGACCGGCTGGGCGCCCTGCACCACGAACGCGCCCTCGCGCCGCCGGTTCCTGCGGTCACCGAGCAGCCGGACGCGCTTGATCAGCGGGTTCGCCGAGCTGGTGATCAGATCCGTCATCGGGCTCCTTCTGGAGTCTGTCCTATAGTTAACGCCCGATCCTGCCGCGCCGGGCGGGCGGGCCGGGACCCCCTTTGGAGCTGCGATGGGCGCGGAGCGCGATCGGGTGGCCGGCTTCGGGCCGCTCGACTACGGCCTGCGCCAGGCTGGCGACTGGTACCGATGGGGTCCGTACGTCAGCGAGCGGCAGTGGGGCACCGTCCGCGAGGACTACAGCGCGAACGGCGACGCGTGGAACTACCTGTCGCACGATCAGGCCAGGTCGCGCGCGTACCGTTGGGGCGAGGACGGTCTGGCCGGCTTCTGCGACATCCACCAGCGGCTCTGCCTGGGCCTGGCACTCTGGAACGGCGCCGATCCGATACTCAAGGAACGGCTGTTCGGGCTCACGAGCACGCAGGGCAACCACGGCGAGGACGTCAAGGAGTACTGGTGGTACCTCGACGCGATGCCCAGCCACGCCTGGAACCGCTGGCGCTACCACTACCCGCAGGCCAGGTTCCCCTACGCCGAGCTGGTCGCCGAGAACGCCTCCCGCGGCCGGACAGAGCCTGAGTTCGAGCTGCTCGACACCGGCGTCTTCGATGACGACAGGTTCTGGGTCGTCGAGGTCGACTACGCCAAGGCGGGCCCGGACGACATCTTGACGCGGATCACCGTCACGAACGTGGGCCCTGACGAGGCGAGCCTGCACGTGCTGCCGACCGCCTGGTTCCGCAACACCTGGGCATGGGACGACTCTGACTCAAACAGCACTAGCAAGCCAGCGCTCACCGCGACCGCTGGCAACACCACGATCAGCGTCCACCACCCGTTCGCCGGCGAGCTGGAGCTGCTCGCCGGGCCAGGACCAGGCGGCACGGCACCCGAACTGCTTTTTTGCGATAACGAGACCAACGACGCACTGTTGTTCGGCAGTGAGCCGCTCACGCCGTACCCGAAAGACGGGATCGGGGATCACGTCATCCACGGCGCGGCGACCGTGAACCCGGCCAGAACCGGCACCAAGTGCTCGCCGTGGTACCGCCTGACGCTGGGCGGCGGAGAAGCAACAGAGTTGCGGCTGCGACTGCGGCCGGCGGCGGCAGGCGCGACCGATGAAGGGGACGCGCTTGGCGCGGATTTCGACCGGGTGATCGCGCTGCGGCAGGCGGAGGCCGACGAGTTCTACGCCGAGCTCACCCCGGCGGGTGCGACCGCCGACGAGGCGATGATCATGCGCCAGGCGTTCGCCGGGTTGCTCTGGTGCAAGCAGCTGTACTACTACGACGTCGCACGCTGGCTGGACGGCGACCCCGCCGAGCCCGCGCCTCCGGCTCAGCGGCTGGCCGGTCGCAACTCCCGCTGGCGCGGCTTCGACGCCTTCGACATCATGTCGATGCCCGACAAGTGGGAGTATCCCTGGTTCGCCGCGTGGGACCTGGCCTTTCACTGCGTCGCCCTGGCGCACGTGGATCCCGCGTTCGCCAAGTACCAGCTGATATTGCTCTGCCGGGAGTGGTTCCAGCACCCGAGCGGGGCGCTTCCCGCGTACGAGTGGGACTTCGGCGACGTGAACCCGCCGGTCCAGGCGTGGGCGGCGCTCGAGGTGTTCGCGGTCGACGGCGGCCGCGACATCGACTTCCTCAGCCGGGTCTTCGACAAGCTGCTGCTGAACTTCACCTGGTGGGTCAACCGCGAGGACGCCGAGGGCAACAACCTGTTCGAGGGCGGCTTCCTCGGGCTCGACAACATCGGCCCGATCGACCGCTCGCACCTCCCGTTCGGCGGCATCCTCGAGCAGTCAGACGCTACTGGCTGGATGGGCTTCTACGCGATGGCGATGGCCTCGATCGCGCTGGTGCTGCACAGGTCGGGTCAGCGACCGGGGATTGACCTGATGATGAAGTTCCTCGAGCACTTCGCCGCGATCAGGGACGCGCTGGATAGCCTCGGCCTGTGGGACGAGACCGACGGCATCTACTACGACCGGCTGATCACGCCGGACGGCGACGCGCTGCCGGTCAAGGTCCGCTCCGTCGCCGGGATGATCCCGGCGCTCGCGCTCGGCGTGGTCGACCAGGGGACGGTCGAGCGGTCGATGGCGGTCGGCAAGCGTTTCGCCGGTTTGTTCGGCGGCGAGGACGGGACGGCTTCTCTCGGCCTGCTCCGCGGCGAGCCTGGGCACCAGCGGCTGCTGCTCAGCCTCGCCGGTCCTGACAAGCTCGCTAGGCTGCTTGCCAGGCTGTTCGACGAGGACGAGTTCCTGTCACCGCACGGCCTGCGCGCGCTGTCGGCGTGGCACAGGGAGCACCCGTACACCATCGACGTCGAGGGCTACCAGGCCTCGATCGACTACGAGCCCGCCGAGTCCACGACGCCCATGTTCGGTGGCAACTCGAACTGGCGCGGGCCGGTCTGGTTCCCTGTGAACTACCTCGTGATCAGCGCGCTCGAGCGCTACCACGCCTTCTTCGGCGTCGGCCTGACCATCGAGTACCCGACCGGCTCCGGCCACCAGCGCACCCTCGGCCAGATCGCGGTCGACCTGAGCGACCGGCTGATCACGATCTTCGGACGCGACGCGAGCGGCCGCCGCCCATGTTTCGGCGGCACCGAGCCGTTGCAGTCGGATCCTGCCTGGCGGGACAACCTGGTCTTTAGCGAATACTTTCAGGGCGACAACGGGGCCGGACTCGGCGCCTCGCATCAGACCGGCTGGACTGGTCTGGTCGCCGATCTCATCCGGCGAAAATATGGCGGAGTTCGCGGAACTGGCGAGGTTATTGCCGATATCGCGGGTCACCCGCCAAATTGACGCTGAATTGCTGTGAGCATGCTTCCCGGGCCGTATGGTTCGGTATGAACCGCGAGGAGAACTGCATGCTGACGAGCCACGTGGCAGGCGGCCGGTGAGCGTCGATGGCCGGGTCAGGGCCGACGATCCGGCAGGCGTCGCCGGCGGCCAGGTGCGGTGGCCGGTCAGGTCCGGCATGCTGCCGGCGCTGACCGAGGGATTCGTCGCGAGGCCGGAGTCAGCGCCCGGGCTCGGCCAGGTTCTCGCGCCTGGCACAGCCGTCGCGCTGACCCCGGCCAGATCCGCGCGGGCAGCGGTCCAGCGTGGAGCGCCCGACTGGGCAGGGTCGGTCGGGAAGACGCAACTCGCGGTCTACTTCGCCGAGACGCTGTGGCAGGCGCGCGAGATCGAGCTGCTCGTCTGGGTTAACGCGGCGAGCAGGGTTACAATCTTGTCCGCGTACGCCGCGGCTGCGGCGGCGGCGCTAGGCGTCGACCCGTCTGGCGACGCCGAGGCTGTCGCCGCCCGGTTCGTTGGCTGGCTGGACGAGACCAGCCGCGCATGGCTCGTTGTGCTCGATGACGTGTCCTCGGCCCAGGACGTGGAAGGGCTCTGGCCCGTAGGCCCTTCCGGCCGGACGCTCGTGACGACCTCCGAGTCTCCGGCGTCGCTGGGTCGCGAGCACCTGCAGTCGTTCCCCATGTCGGGCCTGAGCCGCCGGGAGGCGCTCAGCTACCTGCTCGGCCGGCTCACCGAGGACCGCGGCCAGCGCACCGGCGCTATCGACCTGGTCGACATTCTCGGCGGCGAGCCGCTGGCCCTCGGCCAGGCCAGCGCGGTGCTGGACAGCTCGACCCTGTCCTGCCGCGACTACCTCGACCAGTACCTTCGCAAGCGCGAGCATCTCTCCCCCTCGATCCCAGGCCGCCCGGCCGCCACGGCGATCACCTGGACCCTCTGCGTCGAGCACGCGGCAAGACTTCTGCCCAAGGGGCCAGTGCAGCAGATGCTGATCCTGGCCGCGGTCCTGGACGGTCACTCCATCCCTGGCACGATCTTCACCACCGCGGCCGCGAGGGACTTCGCGGGCGGCGCCGCCGTGGGCCTGACCAACCCAGAGGAGGCGTGGGCCTGTGTCACGAGCCTGGCCACGGCTGGCCTGCTGAGGATCGAGCAGCCAACCGGCAGTGCCGGGGCCGGCACCTCACCTCCCGTAGTCAGGATGCATCAGGCGCTGCAGGCCGCCGTCCGCTCGGCGTCTTCGCGCGAGACGCTCGAGCGCGCCGCGCTCGCGGCGGCCGACGCCCTTCTCGAGGCCTGGCCGGCCGAGGACGCGGGCAGCTGGCTCGCCGACAGCCTGCGCTCAGCCGCGGCGAGCATCATGGCGCTGGCTGGCGACCGGCTATGGGCTGGCAGCGGGTACCGGATCCTGTTCCGCTCCGGGCAAAGCCTGGAGGACGCGCACCTGACCATGCTCGCCGCCGCGCACTGGAATCACATGGCCGCGGCGAGCGACCGTTTCCTCGGCGCCGAGCACGCCGACTCGCTCGCGGCCAGTGACCACCTGGCAGAATCATTCCTCGCGGCAGGCCGCGGGATCGAGGCGCTCCCCTGGTTCCGGCGGGTGCTGTCGAACCGCGTCAGCCTGCTCGGCCCTGATCACCAGGAAACGACAGGGTTCGAGATGCGGATGGGCCAGGCGCTGCTAGCTGCCGGCGGCGCCGAAGAGGCGATCGGCCTCTTCGAGCGCGTCGCGTCCGACCGGAGCAAGCTGGCCGGCCCCGCGCACCCTGACACGCTCGACGCGCGCGACGCGCTAGCCGACGCCTACTGCGCCGCCGGGCGCGTACGCGAGGGCATCAGGCAATACCAGCGCACCCTTGCCGAGCGGGAGAAGGCACAGGGCAAGAACCATCAGGCGACGCTGGCCACCTGCCAGAAGCTGGCGGACGCCTACCTCGGAGCCGACCAGGTCAAGGAGTCGCTGTCGGCGTATAAGCGCGTCGCGTCGGGCCGGGAGCGCACCCTCGGCGGCGAACATCCCGACACCATCGCGGCGCGCAGCCGCCTGGCTTCCGCCTATCAGTCGGCGGGCCGGATGGCCATCGCTGTCCAGCTGCACGAGCAGGCCAGGGCCGACTCAGAGCGCGTGCTGGGGAGCGACCACGTCGACACGCTCGCCAGGCGGGTGCTCCTGGCGCACGCGTACTACGCGGTCGGCCGGCTCGGCGACGCGACCAGCCTGTTGCGGGACACGGCCGGCCGGTGCGACAGGGTCCTGTCGCCCGGTGACCCGCTCACCCGGGCGGTGCACGAGAGCCTGACCAACATCGCTGGCGGGTGACCGTCTAGCTCTCCTGCATGTCGCTCTCGCGCCTGATATGGAAGAACGGCGACCGGAACGCGAACCGCGCGATCGCCATCAGCACCAAGCCGACCGCGATGATCGCGACCAGCGACCAGTTCTGCACCGCCGGCACGCCGCGCATCGACTGCACGAGCACCCAGCCGAGGAACACGGCCGCGCCCAGCGGCAGCAGGCCAATGGTGATGAAGTCACCCACCCCACGGAAGATGCGGCGCCGGTAGTACACCATCGCCGCGAGCGCCGTCATGATGTAGAAGATCGAGAACAGGAAGCCGGTCACGTCGATCACGTCGTAGAAGGCGTTCTGCACCGTGCTGGTGGTCAGGTAGTAGACCGTGCTGAACACCATGATCAGCACGCCTACCCCGATGCTGGCGTAGACCGGCGTGGCGAACCTGCGCGAAACGTTGGAAAGGAACCCGGGCAGCGCCCGGTAGCTCGCCATGCCGTACACCAGCCGGGAGCCGAGCACGATCCCGGTGCCGGTGGTCGCTATCACCGACAGCGCGATCGACAGCGCCATCGCCTTGGCCCAGAACCCGCCGCCGATCTTCTGGGCGACTGCGACCAGCGTCGTGCCGTTATCCGACGTCACGCTCAGTTGATGCGGCGAAAGCACACCCTGGAATCCCACCTGGGCCAGCGTGTAGATGACCGCCAGCAGCACCACGGCGATGATCGCGGCCCGGCCCGGGTTGACCCGGCGGTGCTTAACCTCCTCATTGACGTAAAGGGTGCCGTCCCAGCCGCCGTACACGAACACCGCAGCGAGGAAGCCGGCCGACGCGGTGCCGCCCAGGCCTGCCACTCCGCTCGGGTTCAGCCAGCCGGAGGTGGGAGGTACCGAGTGGGGGTGGTGGCCGAACACCCAGATCAGGGCGGCGATGGCCAGGCCGATCAGGATCAGGTACTCCACCAGCGCCATGCCGACCTGTGTGCGCGCGGTGATCCGGATGCCTACGATCGCGATCACCAGCATCACGATGCCGACCGCGATGCCGATGACGATGTAGGCGTTGGTGTCGTTCGAGGTGGAGCCGAAGACGGCGAGCACCGACGGGCCGAGCAGCAGCACCTCGGCCACGGTGCCGATGATGTAGGCGGCCACCATCAGCCAGCCGGTCAGGTACCCCAGGTACGGGTTGATCGCCCGGCCGACCCACTCGAACGTGGCGCCGCAGTTAGCGTTCCACAGGTTCAGCCGACGGTATGCGTTGGCGATGATGAGCATCGGGATCGCGGTCAGGAGCAGGATCGGACCGGCGCCGTAGCCGGTCGCGGTGACGAGCGTGAGCAGCGACAGCCCGACGGTCGCTGCCGGGGCCGACGACGCCATGCCGATGACGGTGTCCTGTGCGACACCGATGGCATCGGGCTCAAGCCTCGCCACCGGGGATGGCATCGTTCCCGCGACGGGCGCTGCCGCCTGTTCCGACATGTGCTTTCCTCTCCTGAACCGGACCCGCACCCGCCGGCTCCAGCGAGCCGGGATTAGCCATTAGTCTGCCGATAGATTGCCGAAGAATCCACTTGAAGATAATCGCGGATAATGTATTTTATAGAACTTTCTACAACTTCTACCGTTAATTCCTGCGCTAGGCGGTACACAAACATACCTGGGTGATCTTACTGCCATTTCATCCCGAGGTGGCAACTTCCGGCAGATAGCTAGCACTTCGCCGGCATCCGGTCCAGCTAGCCATCCGCGAGTGCCTCGATCGCGCCGGCCACCTGCGCGACGTTCATCTCGCAGGTCGCATCGCCGACCGCCAGCTCCACCCGCTGCACCGCTGGGTCTACGGTCGTCATCGCCTGCGACCAGGTCCAGATGCCTTGCTCGGCCGCCAGCGACCTGGCGGCTGCCGCGAACCGGTCAGCGGTGGTGGCGATCAGCAGGTGCATCATCGAGGTCTGCGGCGGGTCGGGGACGACGCTGACGCCAGGCACGTCGGCGAGCGCCGCGGCGATGGCCCTGGCCCGCTCCAGGTACGCCGTGAACCGCGGCAGCCTGACAGACAGGCAGTGCAGCGCTGACGCGGCGTTCGGCCATAGCCCGAACAGCATGCCGCCCATTCGCTGCCGCCACTCGCGGACGTCCGCGATGATCTCCTCCTGGCCGGCCACGCAGCAGCCTGGCAGCGCCCCGATGCCCTTGTAGAACGAGACATAGGCGGTGTCGAACAAGGCCGCGACCTCGCCGGGCGGCCGGTCATAACCGGCCGCCGACTCCCACAGGCGGGCGCCGTCCAGGTGCACGGCGGCGCCTGCCTGGCGTGCCCACTCGCACTGGCTGGCAAGATCCGGCCACGACGGCTGCTGCCCGCCGATATCGCGCTGGGGCAGTTCGAGCAGCAGCGCGCCGACCGGCTCGGCGATCGAGGTCAGATCGTCGATCGTGAGCAGCCGGTTCCGATCTCCCGCCTTCCTGCCGGTCAGCTGGTGCAGCCGCCGGTAACCCTGTCCCTCGTGCTGCTCGAGGTGGCACATCGGGTGGAAGACGACGGTGCGGCGGCCGCGCCGGTCCGCGTGCGCGCGAAGCGTCGCCTGCTGAGCCATCGTCCCGCTTGGCAGGAAGACAGCGGCAGGCTTGCCCAGCAGCGCCGCGATCTCCTTCTCGAGGGCGGCGACAACGCCGCCTTCGCCGTACCTGTCGATATCGGTGTCCTGCGGGATCGTGGCAAGCAGGCTGGCTGCCTTCTCGGGCCCGTGCCCGTACACGAACAGCGAGCACTGATCACGAAGTTCGGTGATGTCAGCATCGGCATCGGGAGGCATGGCTGCCATTGTGCCGACCCGGCTGCCGGGGCGCGCTACTGGCCGGGCGGCTCGGGGACATAGTGACGGCTGTCGTCGGCCGGGTCCACCCAGACCCGCACGATCTGACGGCTGGCCGGGTCGCGGAATCGCTCGGACGTTGGGACCCAGCCAGGGCCCGGCCGGTCGGCCTGCCCGTGCCGGCGCCGGCTCCTGGGCGGCCTGGGCAACTGGTCCTGTCCGCTGAGCAGCGGCAGGCCGTTCAGGGCCGCGGCGGCCTCGTCGGTGTACGCGGCGCCGAGCACAAGCCCGGTCCTGCGGTCGAGCTCCGCGTCGTCGAGGTTCCCGAGCGCGTAGTGCTCGCGCAGCAGCGCCAGCAGACTGTCCCGGTCAGCGTCGCGCGCCCGAGCGCGCGGCCGGCCGGTGTCAGGACCGCCGGACAACGACGGCGGTGCCATAAGCGACGATCTCAGTGAGCTGCTGGCCGATCTCCGACGAGTCGAAGCGCATCGCGACCACCGCGTTGCCGCCGAGCAGCTTGGCGTTCTCGACCATCCGGTCGATCGCGTGCCTGCGGCTATCCTCGAGCAGCTGGGTGTACTGGCCGACCTCGCCCTGGCGCAGGGCAGTGAGACTCGCGCCGAACGACTTGGCGAACCCCATGCTGCGGACCACCAGGCCGAACGCGACGCCGAGATCCCTCTCGACGGTCACGCCGGGTAGCTCGAAGGCGGTAGTAACGGGGAAGCCGGGAGTTTCGGTCATGGCATAGACCTTAACGGCCTGATCGTCGTGGCACAGAGCCCTGGCTACCCCGCGATGCCCATGGCGTCGAGCACGAAGGCGTGCACCTCGGCCTCGTAGTTCGCCTGCGCGAACCGGCCAGAAGGGCCTGTGTGGGCGCCCGCGCCGAGCTCGACCCTGAACAGCACGGGCCCGTCGTCCTGGCCGGCCGTCGCGCGCAGCCTCGCGACCCACTTGGCCGGCTCGTGCACCGCGACCCGCGGGTCGTGCACTGCACCCGTGACGAGCAGCGCGGGCCTGCGTCCGGCCGGCGGGTTGTCGTAGGGCGAGTAGGACCGCAGGCACGCGTAGTCGTCTGGGTCGCGCGGGTCGCCCCACTCGTCCCACTCGTTGATCGTGAGCGGGATTGACGGATCGAGCATCGTCGTCACGCAGTCGACGAACGGCACCTCGGCCACGACGGCGCGCCATCTGTCTGGGCGCATCGAGTAGACAGCGCCCTGCAACAGCCCGCCAGCCGACAGCCCGCGCGAGACGATTCGGTCACCGTCAACGCGGGCGTTATCAGCGAGCCAGTCGGCCACGTCGATGAAGTCGGTGAACGTGGTCGGCTTGGACCGCAGCCTGCCCTGCTGCCACCAGGTCCTGCCGCCCTCGCCGCCGCCCCTGACGTGCGCGATCCCGTACACCACGCCGCGGTCGAGCAGAGAGGGCAGGCCGACGCTGAACTCAGGATCCGAGCACGCCTCGTACGCGCCGTAGCCGTAGAGCAGGCAGGGGCCCGTGCCGTCGAGCGGCGTTCGGTGCGCGTAAGCGAGCGTGACGGGGATCGCCTGGCCGTCCCTCGCGTAGGCGCTGACCTGCTCTGTCACGTACCGCGACGGGTCGTATCCTGGCACGTCCTTGCGCTTCAGCAGCCTCCGCTCGCCGGTCGCCAGGTCGAGCCTGGACCAGGCGGGCGGCTCGGTCAGTGACTCCTCCATCACGATGACCGAGCCCGCGTCGTAGTCCTCGGCGTGCTCGACGCTGATCGAGCCAGCGGGGAAGGCGGACCGGACCTCTATGACGTTGCCGCCTTGCAGGTCGGTGATCGCGAGCATCGGAGCCCCGGCCCATCGCAACGTCAGCAGCAGGCGGTCGCCGATGACGTCGCAAGCGTGCAGCCTGGTATCTGAGCGCGCCGGCGCGATGGCCGGGCAATCGACGTTCGTCCAGTTCCCCGCGCCCGGCGCGTCCGCCGGGGCACGCTTGAGCGTGAACTCGGGCTCGCCGTCGTCGGTGACCACGGCGAGCCAGCCGGAACCGAGGGGAGAAGCCGGGCCGAAGGGCCCGCCCTCGGCTGACCGCACGTGGTCGACCCTGTATTCGACGCCGCGCCTGCGCGGCTCGACCACGATCGGCTCCCTCAGCGGGTCGGCCAGCGGGATGAGCCTGACCTCGGTCGTGTCTCGGCAGGCCGACGTGATCACCGCGAACTGGCCGCTGCGGGAGGCGTGCAGGGTGAGTTCGTAGCGCGCGTCGTCCTCGCTGTACACGAGCACGTCGCTGGCGCCCGGCGTGCCGACCTGGTGCCGCCAGAGCTGGAACGGCCGGTTCAGCTCGTCCGGCACCAGGTAGAACAGCTGCGTCGCGTCCGCTGACCAGGCCACTCCCGGGTAGCTCCGCTCGATGACGTCGGGCAGGTCAGCACCCGTGCGCAGGTCCCTGATCCGCAGCCGGTAGATCTCAGCGCCGCTGGTGTCGGCGGACCAGGCGAGCAGGGATCCGTCGGGGCTGGGCTCGCGCACGGCGACGTCTACGTATCCGGTCTCCGCGCCGATGATGTTCTCGTCCAAGAGCAGTTGTTCGCGAGATTCTCCTGATTGTGACCTAAGAAACTGAAGATTCTCTCTTCCCTGTGGTGTCCTGGTGCGGTAGATAAAGCCTGATAGGGGCCATCCGACCGAGTCTTCGGCCTGGTCGGGTATCCGCCCGGCCGACTCAGCGGCGAGCCGGCTGGCCAGCGCGGACAGGAGCGCGGCATGCGCGTCGTAGTAACCGCGCTCCGCGGTGAGGTAGCCGCGGAGCTCAGGCCGCTCATGATCGCGCATCCACGCGTAGTCGTCGGGCTCGCTGCTCCCGTGCAGCGCCCTGACGGCGGTCATCCGCGGCGCGACCGGAGGCGCGGTGGTATCAGGCATGGCACGGACCATACAACCCTCCCGGAGCTACCCAGCATCGGAGAAAACCGAGAAACATGTTGGAAGCTATATAAACTTCTCCCAGACTTCACGCACCTCGGCGCGTTCCTGGTCGCGCACTGTGGCGGTATAACTACAGATAGCCCCGTATTAGGAGAACCCCCATGCTCCGATCGATCAACCGGCAGCGGCTGCGGCTGGCCCCCGCCTGCCTGGCGCTCTGCGGCGGCCTGGCAGTGTCTGGCCTAGCTGGGGCGAGCCCAGCGCTGGCGGCGACCTCCGGTCCCGCATCGGGCCAGCCTCGTTCGGCCACGTTCGTCGTCGGCAACACCGACGCGGTGGACACGCTGAACCCGTTCCTCGGCTTCACGAGCCAGGACTACGAGGTCTACGGCCTGCTGTACGACAACCTGATGGACTACGGCCAGCTCAACTACGCGGGCACGCCAAGGCTCGCGACATCCTGGTCGCACTCCAAGAACGGCCTGGTCTGGACGTACCACATCAGGCACGGCGTGAAGTGGTCCGACGGCGTCCCGCTGACCGCGGCCGACGTGGCCTACACCATCCAGCGCAACATCGTGCCGAACTCCACAGAGTTTTCCGACAACGAGGCCTACGTCGGCGAGATTAAGAGCGCGAAGGCGACCGGCAAGTACACGGTCGTGATGACGGTGAAGCACTACACCCCGGTGATGAACCGGCTCGAGGTGCCGATCCTGCCCGAGCACATCTGGAAGAACATCAGTGAGAAGCAGCTCGGGTCATTCAAGAACGAGAACCCGGTTGGTTCGGGTCCGTTCACGGTCTCCAGCTATCAGTCGAACCAGACGATCACACTGAAAGCGAACCCGCACTACTGGGGCGGCAAGCCCGGAATCAAAACGCTGGTCTTTCAGCGGTTCGACAACCCAACAGCGGAGAAGCTGGCCCTCGCCAACGGCACCATCGACTTCGCTGAGGGCCTGACGCCGGCGCTGTGGAACTCGCTCAAGGGCACGCCCGGCGTCAAGCTGGTCAACGCCGAGGCAGGGAACTTCGACGAGCTCGCGTTCAACAACGGCGCCGCGACGGTGACCGGTAAGCCCATCGGGGACGGCAACCCGGCACTCAAGGACGTCAACGTCAGGCACGCCATCAGCTACGCGCTCAACACCAAGGTGCTCGTCAAAAAGGTGCTGCTCGACACCGGGATCGTCGGGACGTCGATCATCCCGCCGATCTACACACAGTTCCACTACACGCCGCCGGCGTCGGCGACCTATCACTACGACCCGGCCAAGGCCGAACAGATCCTCAACGCAGACGGCTGGAAGATGGGCCCGAACGGGGTCAGGGTCAAGAACGGCAAGCAGCTCACGCTGCGGCTGTTCGTCAGGAACCAGTCGCCGACGCAGACCCAGGACGCCCCGTACATCAAGGGATGGCTGAACGCGATCGGCATCAAGGTGACCACCACGGCGATGTCCGACAGCCAGCTCACCGCCGACATCGGCAACGGCCAGTACGACATGTTCATGTGGGGCTGGGGCGTCGAGCCCAACCCCGACTTCCAGCTCTCGGTGTTCACGTGCGGCCAGCGCTCGTACGGCTCGGGACCAAACTACTCGCCGGGCTGGTCAGACAGCTTCTACTGCAACGCCGGCTACGACAAGCTCTACCACCAGCAGCAGGCGCTCGACGGGGCCGCCAGGGCCAAGGTCGTACTGCAGATGCAGAAGATGCTGTACGACGACGACGCATACGCGGTGCTCTACTACCCGAACGACACGCAGGCATACCGCAGCGACAAGTTCACCGGGTTCGCGCCGTCACCGAATAAGCCCAACGGCCTGTACCTCTACCAGGAAATTCAATGGTGGAGCTACCGCTGCCTGCGTCCCGCGGGCTCCAGCCCGTCGCTCACCGACAAGAACATCGGCTGCGACCACGAGATCGGCGCAGTCAGCGCGCCCGCGACCAGCGGGATCAATGGCGGGCTGATCGGCGGCATTGTCGCGGCCGTGGTCGTGGTCGGCGCCGCCGGGTGGCTGCTCAGCCGGCGCCGCAGGGTGGCCACCGCGGACGAGCGCGAGTAGCCGCTCGTGGCAGATGTCATGCTCGAGGGCGCCAGGGCCGCTGCGCACGAGCGCAGGGGCACTGGCGCCGCCGCCTCGTCGGGCCTGGCACGAATGTTGTCGGTCAAGGTGCTGAGCGCCGCGATCACCTTGTTCGTCGTGCTCGTCGCGAACTTCTTCCTGTTCCGGGTGCTGCCCGCGAACCCGGCCAAGAATCTGACTCATAACAGCACGCTCACCGCCAAGCAGCTCGCGGCCATCAACAAGACTTTCGGCCTTGGCCTGCCGCTGCCGCAGCAGTTCTGGAACTATCTGGTCCAGACCGCGCACGGCAACCTCGGCCGTTCGTTCGTCAACCAGCTGCCGGTGTCCCAGCTCATCGGGCAGGCACTGTGGCCGACCGTGCTGCTGGTGGGCACCTCGACCGTGCTGTCCACCGTGATCGGAGTGTGGATCGGCATCAGGGGCGGCTGGAACCGCGGCAGCCGGTTCGACAGGTCGTCCACCGCGTTCGTGAACGTGCTATACGCGATGCCGGACTTCTGGCTCGGCATGGTGCTGCTGATCGTGCTGGCCGGCAAGCTCGCGCTGTTCCCCGACGGCGGCATGCACAGCTTCACCGGCGGAGGGTCAGGCCTCGCCGGGTTCGGCGACCTGCTGTGGCACCTCACGCTGCCGTGCCTCGTGCTGACGCTCGTCTACCTCGCGGAGTACTCGCTCGTCATGCGGTCATCGCTGATCGACGAGCTCAAGGCCGACTACCTGCTCACCGCCAGGGCGAAGGGACTGCGAGACGACCTTGTCAGACGCAGGCACGCGGTGCCGAACGCGCTGCTTCCGTCGGTCACGCTCATCATGCTCAACCTGGGCTTCGTGATCTCCGGCGCGATCACGACAGAAACCGTGTTCTCCTGGCCGGGCCTCGGGCGCCTCTCGTACGTCGCGCTCAACGCGCCCGACTACCCGACGCTGGAGGGCACGTTCCTGTTGTTCTCCGCCGCTGTGATCGTCGCGAACCTGATCGGCGACCTGCTGCTGACCGTGTTCGACCCGAGGGTGAGGCAGGCGTGACCGCGGGAACGGCTACTACCC
>DASUHI010000180.1:0-30927 GCA_036273575.1 Streptosporangiaceae bacterium
AGCCCCCACTCCGGCGTGGGCGGGGTGGGGCCGAGGCCGATGAAGCTCAGGCCAGAAGCGAGCAGGACGACCTGGCCGAGGTCGAGGGTGGCGTTGATCAGCAGCGGCGTGAACGCCAGCGGCAGGATGTGGACGCGGAACAGCCGCCACCGGCTGACCCCCGACGCCACGGCGGCTTCGACGTGCGGCCATTCCTTCACCGACATGATCTGGGCGCGCAGCAGCCTGGCGTAGATCGGCCACCAGACCAGGACCAGGGCGATCCCGATGTGGAACAGGCCAGGGCCGAGCGACGCGGTCATGACCATAGCCAGCAGGATGGGCGGGAAGGCCAGTGTCAGGTCGACCATGCGCATGATGACGGCGTCGATCCAGCCCCCGAAGAAGCCAGCGAGCCCGCCCAGCACGGTGCCGATGAGCACGCCGCCCGCGACCACGGCGAACGCCAGCGGGAGGGAGTCCCTGGCACCGTAGAGCGTCCTCGTCAGGACGTCGCGACCCAGCTCGTCGGTGCCCAGCCAGTGTGCCGCGTTCGGTGCCACCAGCGACGCGCCCGATGGCGCGGTCGGGTTGTAGGGCGCCCACAAGCCGATCGTGAGGGCAATGACGATCCAGCCGATCGCGACGATCAGCCCGATGATGACGGGCGTGGTGAGCCAGCCGGACCGGAACCGCCAGGCCGCGACCCTGGCGGCCGCAACCTCGGGCACCTCGGGGAGGAGAAAGTCTGCTGCGCTCATGCGACTCGGATCTGCGGGTCGGCGAAAGCGTAGCCGATGTCGGTCAGCAGGCTCGCGACGAGGAATGCCATGCCGCCGACGATGACCACGCCCATGATCGCTGGGTAGTCGAGCGACTCCGCGGCGGTCACCGCGTAGGAGCCGATGCCGCCCCACTGGAAGATGTCCTCGACGAGGACGTCCCCGCTGAGCAGGTACGCGACGGAGAAGCCGATGATCGTGAGCGCTGGCAGCATGGCGTTGCGCAGCGCGTGACGCAGGATGACGGAGACCTCGCGGGCGCCCTTCGCGCGCGCCGTCCGCACGAAGTCCTGGCTGAGCACGTCGAGCATGCTCGCCCTGACGATCCTCGCGATGCTGCCCATGACGCCCCAGCCGAGAATGAACGCGGGCAGGATGAGGTGCTCGACCGCCTGCCAGGCCAACTGCCAGTTCCCCGTGATCAGGGCGTCGATCACGTAGAAGCCGGTGTACCTCGGCGGTGCGTACACCTGCGGATACAGCTGCCCTGGCCCCGGCAGCAGGTGCAGCCGCGTGGACAGGATGAGCAGCAGGACCAGGCCCGACCAGTACTGCGGCGTCGAGGAGCCGACGAGCGTGAACAGCCGGCCGAGCGTGTCGGTGAACTTGTTCTGGCGGACGGCGGCGAGCACGCCGATGCCGATGCCGCCGATGACCGCGATCACGATGGATGCGAAGACGAGCTCAAGGGTGAAGGGAAGCCGGAGCGCGAGGTCGCTGGACACCGGGCCCTTCGTGACGAACGAGGTTCCCATGTCGCCCCGCAGTAGGTTCACGATGTAGCGGCCGAACTGCTGGATGATGGTGCCGTTGAGCCCCCAGTGCGCCTCCGCGGCCGCCACGATCTGCTTGTTGCCGAGCGAGCGCGGGTTGAGGACGGTGGCCAGCGGGTTCGCGGGGATGAGCCGCGTGATCAGGAACGTCACCGTGACCACGCCGAGCAACAGCGGCGGGATGACGATCACCCTGCGCGCTATGTACTTCAGCACGTTCCGCTGGCCTCCTTTCCTCGACCGCCCTGGTCCTGCGCGTGACTCAGGCGAGGGGGAACGGGTTCGCCCTGGCCCACTCCCCCGCCTGCGGCGACGCCACCCAGGCGATGGCGTTGGACAGCAGCCTGCGGAAGCTGGCGTTCGCGTAGGCGGCCGGCCCGTGCCCTGGCTGCAGATAGGCGATCGGGCTCCGCCCCGCGGGCTTGACCCAGCCGACGAGTCCTGTTCCTACTGGATGTGACCATCCGTCCGATGAATACATGTGGCCCGTGATGGCGAGCTGCCCGGAGAAAAAGGCGCTGGAGTCCATCGGGTAACTGGTCCGCAAGATCGGATGGATGATCTCGGTGAGGACAGGGTTGAGGTAGACCTCGTCGGTGATCTCGAATCCCTCGCCGAGGCCCGCGCAGATCGGGTGGGCGGGGTCGAGGACCGAGATGTGGTGCTGAACCTCCCTGGTGTAGCCGGAGGACGGGTAGTGCGTGCCGTCGAGCTCGCCCGGCATATAGTGCCAGCGGCCGCCGACGATCCGCGGCCACAACGGCCAGGCCGGCCACGCCGACATCGCGTGGTGCAGGAAAACAATCCCCTGACCCGCCTCGAGCATCTCGATGATGCCCGAGGCGTAGTCAGGTGGCGGCTGCTCGAACCGCGGCGGCTCGGGCTTGCGGAACTCGATCCCCTGCATGTCGTAGCAGACGATCGAGTCCCACTGCCCGGCCTTGTCTCCCCGGAACAAATCCCGCGCCTCGGGCGGCTGCACGTGCTCCCAGCTGATGCCGGGCAGCGCGCGGAACACATCGAGGAACGGCTCCATCTCAAACGGGTGCCCGCCGGTGACAACGAGGACCCGCAGGTCTGGACTGGCCACTTGTGTTTCTCCTAGCGAGACAGCTGCCAGAGCTTGAGGTTGCAGCAGCCGCTGTAACCGACGCCCTTGATGCCGTTCTGGTAGCCGATCACGATGTCGGGGCTGAACAGCGGCATCGCGACCGGGTCGGCCTGCATCTGCCGCCCCGCCAGGTTGAAGTTCTGGTCCGCCTGCGCCTGCGAGCCCGCGCCCAGCGCGGCCTCGTAGTACTTCTGCTCGATCGGGTCGACGACAGGGGGCGAGGACGCCGTCGGCGCGGACAGCGCGCCCATGGTGCCGCCCTCCACCAGGCCGAAGAACCCGATGAACTGCACGCCCGAGCCGTAGTAGTCGGGCGCCCAGTACAGAAGCTCGAACGGCAGCTTGTGGCCGCCCCACGCCGTCGTGTTCACGGCGAACGTCGCCGGGTTCAGCGACAGCGTGATGCCCGCCTTCTTCAGCTGCGTCTGCAGCAGCTGAGCGAGCACTCCGAGGTCGACGCCGTACGCGTTGATCTCGGGGTAGGACAGCGTCAGCTTGTAGCCGTTCGCGTAACCGGCTTGTGCCAGCAGCTTCTTGGCCAGTGCCACGTTCGTCGTCGGCAGCGGCAGTCCCGCGGAGCCCGGGAAGCCGTTCGGGATCGGCGATCCCTGGAGCTTGCTGTCGCCCTTCATGAGCACGGACTCGAGCTGCTTGTAGTCGATCGCGGCGAGGATCGCCTTGCGGACCTTTAGCGTCATCGGTCCCTGGACGTACTTGTTCTTGACCTCCGAGCTCATGCCGATCCAGAGCACGTTGAACGACGGGATGGTCTTGATCGTGATGCCGGACTGGCCCTGCAGGCTCGCGGCGGTGACGGGGTTCAGCTGCATGGCGATGTTTGCCTCGCCGCTCTGCAGCAGCTGGGCCTGGCTGGCGGCCGTCTCCGTCTGCTTCATGACGATCCTCGTGAAGAACGGCTTGGGGCCCCAGTAGTGCGGGTTCGCCACGAGGGTCACCTGCTGGCCGGACGTGAAGCTCTGCAGCTCGTAAGGGCCACTGCCGGCGGAGTGCGACTGGAACCAGTGGTCGGCGTGGTCGGTCTTAGGGGCGTTGGCCGCGTCCGTGCCGCCGTTGGCCTTGACCTCCTTGGAGTTGAGCACGGAGGTATAGGTGGCCGACATCTGGTTCGGGAACTCCCAGTCGGGCCGCGTGAGCGTCACGACGGCCGTGTGCGGGTCGGGGGTGGTGACGTTCTTCATGAAGCTCACGAGATAGGACGCGCTCCCTGCCAGGTTCTTCAGCCGAAGCAGTGAGAACGCGACGTCGGCCGACGTGATCGGCGTGCCGTCGCTGAACTTCGCCTTCGGGTTCAGCTTGAACGTCCAGACGGTGTGGTTCGCGTTCGCGCTCCAGGAACTCGCGACCTCGGGGATGAGCGTGTGGTTGTCATTGGCGAGCGTCACAAGCGTCTGGTAGGTCGCCGCGAACACGATCTGGCACGTGTCGCAGATCGCTGTCGAGGGGTCGGTGTCGATCAGGTCCATGTTCCGTGCGATGACGAGCGTGTGCGACGTGCTGCCGCCGTTGCCGCCGTTCGCGTTTCCGCCATTACCGGACGGCGAGCTCTGCCCGACACAGCCCGCTATGGCGAGAGTGCTGACGATCAAGGCGCCGAACATTCTCGCGGTGCGCGGCATTCGCCGACGCTTGGTAACCCCTGCACTCATTTCCAGCTCCCCTCCCGGTGAAGTTAATCTGAACCAAAGGCCGCCCGCACCGCGCGGAAGGCCGAGTCTGTTGCCTCGAGCACGCGGTCGACGTCGGCGTCGGTGTGCGCCGACGACAGGAACCAGTTGTGGCGAGGGTGGAGGATCGCGCCGTGCGCGGCGGCCTCGCCGCAGAACGCCATGGCCTTCGCGAAGTCGGCGTCGCCGGCGAAGCTCAGGTTCGGGATCTGCACGGGCCCGGTCTGGCAGACGGCGACGGAGTACATCTCGGCTTGCATGGCGATGCCGTCGCGGAGCCTGGTGCCGGCCGCCTCCATCTTCGCGATGGCGTTCTCGTCTTTGAGGGCGCGGATGGTCGCGATCGCCGCGGCCATCGGGACGGCCTGGTACCAGAACGACCCGGTGGCGAAGACCTGCTCGACGCCCTCGCGGTACCGGTCGCTCCCGAGCGCAGCGGCAATCGGGTAGCCGTTCGCGATCGCCTTGCTCCACGCGCTCAGGTCCGGCTTGACGCCCAGCGGCTCCCAGCTGCTGCCGTGGTGCAGCCGGAACCCGGCCCTGACCTCGTCCATGACGAGCGCCGCCCCGATCTCGTCGCACAGCGCCCTGACGCCCTTGGCGAACTCGTGGTCGACGAGTTCCTGATCGTGCCCGGCGTCGTGCCGGAACGGCGAGACGAAGATCGCGGCGACCTTGCCCGCGTCGGCCTGTTCGACCGCTGCCCTGACGCTGTCCAGGTCGTTGTAGGTGTACCGGAACGTCTCGGGGTCTGGCCGGCCGGCGTGGCCGTCTGCGAGCCGGTTAGACCAGCCGAGCCAGCCGTGGTAGGAGTGCTCGGACGCGACCACGTGCCGGCGACCCGTCGTCGCGCGCGCCGCGCTGAGGCACAGCCGCGTGGCGTCGCTGCCGTTCTTGCCGAACATGGCCCAGTCGGCGTGGTCGACCCTGTCGGTGAGGATCTCGGCGAGCTCGACCATGGCCTCGCCAGGGCCTGGCTGCGTGTCGCCCTGGGAACGCTGGGCGGCGGCTGCCTGTTCTACCTTCTCGTGCTGGTAGCCCAGGATCATGGGGCCGAAGCTGCACATCATGTCCACGAACTCGCGCCCGTCGACGTCCCACGCTCGTGCGCCCTGGACGCGCGCGTAGAACTGCGGGTAGTTCGGGGACAGCCGCCGCGCGCTCAGGTGGCCGTACATTCCCCCCGGGATGACCTTGTCGGCCCTCTCGCGCAGGCTCGTGTCCCGGTCCCTGGAGACGGTCATGAGCTGTTCCCCCTCGTGTGCTGCAGCAGGGTCCTGGCGCGGTTCGCGACGCCGGCGGCGTCAAGCTCGTAGTGCGCGTAGAGAGCGGCGGGCGGGCCGAGCGTGACGTGCACGTCGGGGACGCCGTGCCGGCGGAAGCTGACGGCCTTGCCGTACTCGGCGATCACCTCGGCGACGGCGCCGCCGAGCCCGCCGGTGACGTTGTGCTCCTCGACGGTGAGGATCGTCCCGATGTCGTCGACGGCCGCCTTGATCTCCGCCGCGTCGGCCTGTGAGACCGTGTGCATGTCCACGACCCGGACGGAGATGCCGTGGCCCGCGAGGTCCTCGGCTGCCTGCAGGCACGGCCGCACCTGGGACCCGGTGGTGATCAGCGCGATGTCGCTGCCCTCGGTAAGCCTGATGGCCTTGCCGAACGCGAAGTTCTCCGGGACATCGGCGTAGACCTCTGGGTCGCGGCCGCGGCCCATCCGCACGTACACCGGGCCGTCGTGACCGATGCAGGCGCGCAGGATCGCGCGCAGCTCGTTGGCGTCGCACGCGCTGACGACGGTGAGCCCGGCGATGCCGCGCATGGCGCTCAGGTCTTCGAGCGCGTGATGGCTCGTGCCGTAGTAGCCGAGCGTCATGCCGGAGTGGTGGGCGAGCATGACGACAGGCATCTGGGTGTAGGCCAGGTCGGTCCTGACCTGCTCGCAGCACAGCAGGGCGAGGTAGGCGGCGAAGGTGCTGACGAACGGGCGGAGACCTGTCGAGGCCATCCCGGCCGCGACCGAGACCATGTTCTGCTCCGCCACGCCGATGTTGAAGAAGCGGTCAGGGTGCCTGGTCGCGAAGTCGATGGTGCGGCCCGCGCTCGCGAGGTCCGCGGTCAGGACCACGATGCGGCCGTCGGTGTCGGCCAGGTCGGCGAGTTCTTCGCCAGCGATAAAGGTGGGGATCGAGCGGGCGGCGATGCCCTGCTCAGTCTTCTTTGCCTTCTCCTTGAGCGCTGTCTCCGAAAGCGCCGTCGCGCCGTCCGCGCTGCCGCGGAAGACGCCGGAGATCTCCTGCGGGCTGGCGCTTTCCGTCTTGCCCGTCATGCGAGACTCCTGACTGGCTGCAATCCGGCGTCGATCTCGCTCATCACGTCGTCGTAGTCGGCTCCCATGAGGTTGCCGACGTGCCAGTCCTTGTCGAGCTCCATCCGCTGGACGCCGCGGCCCTTGATCGTGTCCGCGATGACGCAGAGCGGACGCTCGTCGGAGCGGTCCCGCGCGTAGGCGAAAGTGTCGAGGATCTGGTCGTAGTCGTGGCCGTCGATGCGGCGCACGTCCCAGCGGAAGGCTGCGAACTTGTCGTGGAGCGGCTCGACGCCCATCACGGTCTCGGTGGTGCCGTCGATTGAGAGCTGATTGCGGTCGACGATGGCGACGAGGTTGGCGGCCTTGTAGTGGCCCGCCGCCATGGCGGCTGACCACACCTGGCCCTCGGCGAGCTCGCCGTCACCGAGCATGCAGTAGGTGAGGTAGCTGCTGGCGGTCACCCGGGCGGCGAGCGCCATGCCGAGCGAGACGGAGAGCCCGTGGCCGAGCGACCCCGAGCTGAAGTCGGCCCCCGGCACCTTGCGCATGTCCGGGTGGTCGCCGAACGAGCTGTGCAGCCTGGTGTAGTCGTCGAGCAGGCCGGTCTCGAAGAAGCCGAGGTCAGCCAGCACCGGATACAGACCGATGGCTGCGTGTCCCTTGCTGAGCACGAACCTGTCGCGGTCCGCCCACCCGGGATCGTCAGGCCTGAACCGAAGCTGCGCGTAGTACAGTGCGGCGAATAGTTCGGCGCAGGAGAAAGTACCGGTGTAGTGGCCGGCGCCGGCGATACGGGAAAGGCGGACAGTTTCCCGCCGGACGAGTTTCGCCTTTTCTTCTAGCAGGCGGCGGAGGTCGCCGCGCTCACGCGTGCCACGCGCAGGAATCGGCTCGGTGTTGTGTGTTACGGCCACCTGGTGCCTTCTCGTCCCGGGGCGGGTTCAGAGGTGCGTTATTGTAGACGGGCGTCCGAAATAAGGTCAAGAGGGTTCGAACCCGGTCGCTGCGGACGCACGTGCCAAGGAGGACGAAGCGCCCGGTCGCGTCCGCGAGGAAGGTGGTAGCCCACATGCCGAGAGTTGTCGACCACGAGAATCGTCGGCACGAACTGGCGGAGGCGGCGTGGCGGGTCATCGTGAAGCACGGACTCGACGGCACGACGACGCGCCTCATAGCCAGGGAGTCTGGCTACTCGAACGGCGTGCTGGCGCACTACTTCGAGTCCAAGGACGAGATCCTGCTCGAGGCGCTGCGGATCTCCCACGACGGGGTCGACAAGCGGATCAGGGTCGCCGTCGATGAAAAGGGCGGCTTGGACGCGCTGCGCACGTTCTGCATCGAGGTGCTGCCGATCTCCGAACAGTCGGCGCGCGAGACGCACCTCGAGATGAGCATGTGGAGCCGCGCGCTCGTCAACGACGAGCTCCGCTCCGTGCAGCGCTCGGAGTCCTCCCGCTGGCGCCGGCTTCTCGAAGGCCTGATCGTCGACGCCCAGCGTTCAGGCGAGCTCGTCGAGATGCCGCCTCGCACGTTCGCCGTTCTGCTCTCGGCCGTCATCGACGGCCTCAGCATCTACGCGCTGCTCTACCCCGACCGTTTCGGCAAGGCGGAGCTGATTGGCCACCTTGACGACTTCTTCGCGGCCTTCCACCCCAGTGGCGTGGCAACCAGCTCAGAGGCCCCACCCGCGCCCACGGCCAATGCCCGCCCGCGCTCCCGGTCCACCTCCCGCCAGCGCAACTAGCGGCAGCCCCCGGCAGGTCCGTTGACTCGCTGGCAGCCGCAACGCCGCGCTAGTCCTGCACGCAACGCGGCGCCCTGTTGCTGTTCTAACGACATCGGGGCGCCCCCGTTGCGTGCAGGGAGCACGAGGTGCGGTTACTTTCGGTCTGCTGACCGGTACTTGATGCCGACCTCATTGTGGAGTCGCGCCGCGCGCGAACCTCTCCCGGAGATACTCAACAATCCTGCTGGCCTGCTCGTGACTGACCTGGACCAGATCTTCATCCGAGCCTCCGTGCTCGTGCTCAACGATCAATGACGTCCGGTGCCAACCCATGTCCTTCTGCAATCCCTCATCCTCCGGGCCGTCGTCGTGCTCAAGTCGTCGCAACAGGCCACGCGGTTGATCTGCGGTCGCCCCTTCGGTGACGATCGCATAGTACGTAATCGTGTTAGCCATCTTTGAGCCTCACGTTGTAATTCGGAATCTGAGAGACGTCATGCGGCCTTGGCACAGCCGCGCTCACCTCACGCTGGAACGCGATCAGCTCCCGCTGCTCGGCGCGACTCGCAGTCAGCCCCCGTAGCCGCTTGTACGGGGCATGAGTAAGGTGCTCCTTCGCGTAGAAGCTCTCCCGAGTATGGAACTGAAGCTCGAATCTGCCGCCATCAGCGGTCACCCATCGGGTATTTACGCCCTTGTAGTTAGGATCGTCCAGCCAGTGGTTTCTCCCATATGCTTTCCGGTACCCGGCCGCTTCGAGCTGCCGACTTACATATGCGTGTCCCGCAACATACTCATCAGCCCTCAGGCAGAAGGTGTATCGAACCGCGTCGTTGATCGTTCTGGCGGCATCAGCTGCGTTGTTCACGTCCTTGAACCGCATCTTGTCGGCGATCTTTTCTTTGATGCGATCGACGCCCTTGTGGCGGTGCTCCAAACCGACCAGCACCGCGCCATAGGGGTTCTCGTGCTCGATCTGCATCAGCAGTTTGGTCACCGCTTTTTCCGGCCCGTGTAATAAGTCGACCTGCTTGTCCGCCTCGGCGTTCTCGTTTGGGTTCAGGTAGCGATCGCCCGCGCCGCGCCAGGAACCCGCAGGATCGTCGCGCCGGTCCGGCTTCGCCCCCTTGTCCTGCTTGTCTGGCCAGCGAGCCAGGTGCGCTTGCCATAACTCCTCGAAACGCCTGACCTTCGACCAGAAGCCCCGCTCGCCAGCGTCCGCCAGATTGGACTGACCGTCCAGATCTGGACGGACGGAGGGCTCGGCCTCCCGGGCTCGCTTGCTCTTGTCGGGGGGAGCGCTCGGGTGACCGGGCGGCAGCGCGGCCTGTCGGCGCAGCAATTCACCGAGCACTCCCGCCTCGCGATGCCGGGCACGCCCCTCGTGCGCCCCATCGGCGCGTTCGCTGGGAACGTCGGCTAACCGATCTGCCCGACCGCCCATCTCTACCCTTCCGCCGACCAGAATCGGCCGCCCTATCGAGTTCATCTCCGTAGAAACGTAGCGAAAGCAACCGCTGGATTCCGGCACATCGATGAACCCCTGAGGGCCACCTGGCACCAGCAGGCGTCCATCGATGTAGCTGCCCGGCTATGGAGCGGGGGTTGGTGGGCCGCCGAGGGCGACGGCCGTGGCGTTGCGGATCGGGAACGACTCCGTCAGGAGGGCGAGGAACGACTGGAACGGCGGCGACAGGTCACTGAGCTCGAGCGCGAACGACAGCGGAGTTACGGAGATATAGCCCTCCTTCAGCGCGCCGATGTCGGTGCCCATGGACCCGTCGAGGTCGGGAATGGTCGCGTCAGGCTCGCCGAACAACCACATCCTGCGCACTTCGCCGTCGGCCCAGTCGCGCGCGGCGTCATCGTCGGCCCGCGGGTAGTCGCGGCGGCCGGCACTGGTCAGCACGCTCGCGGCGGCCAGCACGTCGTCCAGGGACCCGGCAGAGCTTGACACACCAGCGCCGGCCTCCGCGTAGCGCGCCGGGTAGTTCACGCTGAGCACGACCGGTTCCGCCGGGCGGGCGCCAACGACTGCCCTCGCCAGCGCCGCGCCGTGCGCGGCGGCGAATGCGAAGTCATACGCCATCCCAGCGCTCTCCAGGTCCTCCTGGTAGTTCACAGAGAACGATCCCGTCGGTGTCTGCTGCGACAAGCACAGCGCGGGCGTCCCGAGGATCGCGGCTTCCAGCCCGGCCGCCACCGTTCCGGAATAGACGACGTCATCGGCCAGGTTCGCGCCGTGGTTGATCCCGCTCACCACGATGTCGGCGCTAGCCGCGAGCCCGCCGAGCAGGCCCACCCGGACGCAGTCCGTGGGCGTTCCGTCGCAGCTGTAGACCGGGTGCTGGCCGCCGGCGACCCGAGTCACCCCGACCGGCCGCGAGAACGTGCACTTGCGCGCGAACCCGCTGCAGTTCGCCTCAGGCGCGATAGCGATCACGCTCGAGCACCAGGGAGCAAGCGCCGCGCGCACCGCGCGAAGCCCCGCGGCATCTACCCCGTCGTCGTTGGTCAGCAGGACCCGCACAGCACCCCCATCGTCAGCCGGATACCCGCCCCCAGCCAATCATCTCGTTCTGGCACTCTCCGGACGCGGGTTCATCGCGCTCGCGCCCCGACTGCGTTTGCCGGCCTGCGATCCGTCAGTAGACACTCGGCAGATGGCTGCTTCAACCGATCGAAGTCCTGCTCGCTCGCTGTTGCGGTGCGGCATCGTCCTGCATGTTCAGCAGGATGCGTGTCAGATCCTCCGTTCCGGACAGCGTTCGTACGTGCAATACGCCGAGGCATTCCCTTCGCCGCGGACGGAGAGGGTCTCCCCCGGGCACCTGGTAGCGGTCGCGGCCGCGGCGGACGGCGCTGACGCCGTGGTATGGCGGTGGTATGACGCCGTAATCGTCGGCGAAGAGGCTGGACTTGTCCGGCTTTGGGAGCCCGCGCACGGCGAAGTCGTCGCGCAACCGCGTCGCACCGAGCGACATCGACCGCCAGGAACCCGAGCCTATTTGTCCGCAGGATTGCCAGGCGCCGAGTGGTGGGTCGCGGGCGCCGCCGTGGCCGACGCGGACGACGCCGACGTGGAAATGCAAGAGGTCGAGCGTTTCTGCACCGATCACGGGCTCTGGCCGGGCTAACACCCGGGACATGTTCGCTACCGCACCGTGTCGATCTGCGCGCAGGCCGTTCGTAGCGAGGGTGAGGGTCGGCCGAAGCAGTCGCCGACCACAACCCTGGAGGAGCGACCATGCGACTGACAGCAACCGCCTTCGTGACCGTCGACGGCGTCATGCAGAGCCCTGGCGCGCCGCAGGAAGACCCGCGGGACGGGTTCGACCTCGGCGGCTGGCTACCGCCGCACTTCGACGGCGAGCTGGGCCAGTACATGAACGAGGTGTTCGAGGAGGCAGAAGCGTTCCTGCTCGGCCGCTTCACTTACGAGGCGATGGTCGGCTACTGGCCGAACGTGACCGACCCGGCCGTCAAGGTCGGCGTCGCGCTGAACACCCTGCCCAAGCACGTGGTCACGAGCACGCTGACGGACCTGGCGTGGAACAACTCGCGGCCGGTCACCGGCGACATCGTCGCGCGGGTTACCGATCTCAAGAACACGCCGGGCAAGGAACTGCAGGTCCACGGCAGCGCCGAGCTGGTGCACTACCTAGCCGGGCACGGTCTCATCGACGCCTATCGCGTGCTGACGTTCCCCGTCGTGCTGGGGCGCGGCAAGCGCCTTTTCGCTGACGGCGTCCCGCCAACGGGCCTCCGCCTGACGGACAGCCGGACGACTCCCAGCGGCGTCGCCATGCACACGTACGAAACGACGGGCCAGCCGTCCTTCGGCGCGATCGCATGAGGTCGCGCTGTCCCGAGCACAACGATGAACCCCTGCTGGTGCTGTGTGGCGCCAGCAGGGGGTTCGTCGTTGTCGGTCAGCGCTTGCGTGGCGGCCGGCTGGCGGTCAGGCGGGCGTTTCGACGATCTCGAACTTGTTGCCGTCCGGGTCCTTGAAGTCGAACATCGGCGGAACCCCAGGCCAGCGCAGCAGGTCTCCGGTCTGGATGCCGCGCTTGCGCATCGCGTCGTGCTCGACCTCGGCGTCGGGAACCGCGAAGCGGATCCCGGTGTCGGCGCCAGCGTTCTGGCTTGCGATTAGCGCCACCGACGTGGCAGCGCCCGGCGCTGCGACGGTGACCCAGCGGAAGCTGTCGCCCATCCGGGCGTCGAGCCGCTTCTCGAAACCGAGCGTGCCGGTGAAGAACTCCACGGCCTTGTCCTGGTCGCTGACCGGGATCCCGACGACCGCGATGTCGGTGATGGTGGTCTCGTTCATGGTGACTCCCTCGGATTGCGGTTTGGCCAGACCTGTCAGGCCTGGTCCTGGTACATCAGCGAGCCAGGCGTCGTGAGGGTCTGGCCGGTCTCCAGCCAGGTCTTCAGCCCGGAGAGGATCATCGGCCAGCCGCCGTAGATCTCGGCGGGCGCGTCAGGTGACAGCTGGTCGTGGATCAGCGTCAGCCGGCACGAGTCGCCGACCGGCTCTATCTCCCAGGTGACCCGCGAGGTCCCGGCTCGCTCGGCGTCGGGCCCCCACAGCGCCCGCATGGTCTGGACGAGCTTCCGCGGCGGGTCGACCTCGAGGTTCTCGCCCTCCATGAGCGGTCGTTGCGCTCCGGCGTGAAGGAGCTGGTAGCTGGATCCGGTTGCCCAGTCGCTCTGGATCGACGACCCGAAGTGATACTTCTGCCGCGTCACCGGATCGGTGATCGCGTCCCACAGCCGCTCAGGCGTGGTGCGGATGTAAATCTCGAAGACCTTCTCCATCGGGCTCTCCAAGTCACGCTTAAGGTCGGCCAGCCCCGCGGCCCATGGCTCGGTGTACTTGCTCACCCAGCGGTCATGGAGCAGGCGAATCGGGACCGGGTTCAGGTAGTGGAACTTCTCGCGGCCTCGTCTTCTGGTCACGACGAGGCCGGCGTCCTCGAGGATCCTCAGGTGCTTCGCCACGGCGATCCTTGTCATCTGGTACCGCCCGGTGAGCGCGACCAGCGTCTGACCGTCGTGGACGAACAGCTCGTCGAGCAGCGCCCGCCGCGTCGGGTCAGCCAGCGCCCGGAACACCGGATCCATGTAGCCCACAATAGGAAACCATTTGGTTTCCTGTCAAGCGCGATGCCCACTCGTTAGGGTGAACCGCATGGCTCACAGACTCGTCGCAGAACGGCTGGTGTTGCGCGGCTGGGACGTCGAAGACGCCGAGGTCGCCCTCGGCGCCTACGGCGATGCCGAGGTCGCCAGGTGGCTTGCGCCCGCCATGGACCGGATCCTGGACGCCGCGGCCATGCGCGTGGTGCTGCAGCAGTGGATCGCCGAGGACGCCAGGATGCTGACCCCTGCGGGACGCTGGGCAATCGAGCGCGCTGAGGACGGGCAGGTAGTAGGCGGCGCGAGCCTGCTACCACTGCCGCCCGACGAGGAGTTCGAGATCGGCTGGGCGCTCCACCCGAAGGCGTGGGGTCACGGCTATGCCGTCGAGTCGGGTCTCGCGCTCGCGCGCTGGGCTTTCGACCAGGGCATCGAGCAGGTCATCGCGCTGGTGCGGCCGACGAACGCGCGCGCCCTCGGGACGGTGCGCCGGATCGGGATGGATTGGGTTGGCGAGACCGAGAAGTACCACGGCCTGCGCCTGCAGCAGTACCGGCTGCGGCCTGGCGACCTGCAGGAAGCGAAGTAGCCGGGCTCGCCCGGCGGTTAGCCGGGCGAGCCAGGCTGGCCGCTCGGACCTGGCGGGCCCCCCTGGCCTGGCTGACCTCCCGGCCCAGGCTGACCTCCCGGCCCAGGCTGACCGCCCGGCCCAGGCTGACCGCCCGGCCCAGGCTGACCTCCGGGCCCAGGCCGTCCGCCGAATCCGGGTGCGCCGCCTGGTCCCGGCGGGCCCGGCGGGCCCGGCGGATAGGCATACCCGGCGTAAGCGGGGCGCTGCAGTGATCGTTTCCTGACGATCCGGACGATGAGCAAGGTCACGCCGCCGAGAATGCCGAGGCCCATCAGCGGCACGGCGACCGCCACCGTGGTGATGATCCCGCTGCCGATGCCGCCCCCGATCGCCAGGCCTGCCCCGGCGATCTGCGGACCTGTCGCGCTGACCCTGAACTTGCCGGGGCTGGTGACGTGCAGCGTGAGCACCGAGCGGCCATGGTGCGAGCCGAAGTCATAGTTGATGTTCGAGGTGCTGGGCGTCAGGCCGGACGCCGCCGCGCCAGAGGACGCCGGGGTGAAGTCCACGTGATAGTGCGGAATCTGCCCGATGTCAGCGCCTGGCCCCTCGTAGTACACGGCGTAGTCGCCGCTGTGTCCGAGGCTGATCGTGCCGCCGGCGGGCAAGGGCACGCGCTGCAGGCCGTTCACGGTGCTGGCGAGCGAGACGATGCCGACGACCAGCCACGCCACTCCCGCCGCGAATACCGCGAGCGCAAGCAGGTACCAGATGCGGCCAGGACGCACCTTGGGCGGCTGGACTGACGCGTAGCCAGACGCGGGCGGCGGGTACGCGCCGGCCGGTGGCGGCGTTCCCCCAGGCGAATACCCACCGGGCGGATAGCCACCGGGCGGATAGCCACCGGGCGGCGGAGGCGTCCCTCCGGGCGGCGGCGTCCAGCCGGACGGAGGCTGGCTCGCGGGATCTGGTCCGACACCTGACGGGTAATCTGTCAACGTCCTGGCCCTTTCTTAATGGCCGATACCTTAACGCGTCCGTCGTTCGCGGGCCGGCTATCAGGAAGTCATCCTGGCGGCGGCCGGAACCGCGTTCACGAGCCGGTTCGACCGATCCTGCGGCTAGCGGCGGCAAGCCAGCGTCGCACGATCGGCACATCAAGCATGAATGCGATCGCGAGCACGGCGCCAAGCCCGACGGCGGCGCCGCCGACGATGTCGGTGAAGTAGTGCCAGCGCAGGCCGAGCAGGCCGACCGGCACGACCACCGCCAGGACAGCGGCCGCCGCCAGGACCACGTACTGCAGCGGCCTGGCGCGAGCGGGCCGTGGCGGCATCAGCAACAGCACGGCGACCGTTGAGACCAGCGCGAAGATCGCGGTCGTGTGACCGCTCGGATAGGTGACAGAACCCAGGTACGTCCGGTGAAAGAGGGGCTTGAGCACTTTCTCCGTGACGACCTCGGAGACCGCGAGCCCGAGTGCCGCGAGCAGCGCCCCGCCGAGCCTGCGGGCTAGAAGGCAGACGATGACGATAGCGGCGCAGATCAGCAGCGCCGGGAGCTCGGAGCCCGGGCGGGCGAGCAAGTACGTCTCGTGATGATCGCCGAGCGCGCTGATGAACGGGGCGTCCACGGCGCGATCGAACGCGTCGGCCCTGGTCTGGTGCGCGAACAGAACCCCGAGCACGGCGACGATCACCGCGCAGGCAGCGAGCACTCCAGCGGCCCACGGCCGGGCCGCCGGGCTGAGCAGCGGGCGCTCGGGAGCCATGGCGAGCCGGGGTTCCGACCGCACGTCCGTGCTGTCCACACCGCCCCCTTCCGCTCACCCGATCGCTCCGGCAGACCCGCCAGCTCGATCAGCGCCCACGACCTTGCCCGCCGCTGCCGCCTGGCGCGACAGGCCCTGCGCGCCGGATGCTGGCCTGGGGCCCCACCGGGTCGGCCGCTGGCCTCGGGCCAAGCTGAGCTTGCCAGCTTACGTGACCTCGGCCTTTGCGGGACTGCTAAGTAGGCGCGCTCACTGGCTCCGGCCAGCCCTGAAGCGGCCTCGCGGCCGCGCTCGCGCGGTTTCACGGGAAACCAGATCTCCTTCGCGAACGGCATTTGCCAAGAACGGTTAGTTAAGAATTCAGCGTCGATCTTCCCATTCAAAGAACGTTGTCCGTTGCTAATGTGATTGACCAGACGCCAGGAGGGGGCCGCAGATGCGGGTGCGCAGCGTTTCCGGTGGGGTGACCGTCCAGGCGATTGCCGGCTCGAACGGTGTCTTCCTGGGTTTCGACCTTGACCAGCCGCTGCTCGCCGGCTGCCTCGGATTCGCGATCTACCGCACCGATCACACCGAGAACGAGGCGTACTGGCTGTCCGGTTTCAAGACGTTCCGGTCGGTCGTCCCCGCCCCGGACCCGACGCAGATGTACACGTCGGACTCCTTTCCGATGCAGTCGTTCTGGTGGGGCGACTACAGCGCCAAGCCCGCCCACGCCTACACCTACCGTGTAGTACCCCGCTACGGTGCGCCCGGCGCCCTGACCTCGCAGGACGGCGTGGAGGCGACGGTCACCATCAGCACCGGCAACCCGGACGTCGGCCCGCACGGCATCTACTTCAACCGCGGCGTCGCCGCCAGCCAGGCCTATGCCCGCAAGTTCGGCGGCAAGCCCGCTGACCTGCCAGAACCGCAGCGCATCGCGGCGATGAACTGGCTGTCCCGCGGGCTGGACGAGGCGCTGCTGGCGTTCATCGGCCAGGCGGCAAGCCCCGGCAACGCGCTGCGCGCCGCCGTGTTCGAGTTCACCGAGCCAGGGGCACTGGCGGCGTTCCAGGCCGCGCACGCCGCCGGCGCTGACGTGAAGGTGATCTACCACGCGAAGGACGACGACACCGGTACGGGCAACGAACAGGCCATCGCCGCGTCCGGCATCGACCGATCGATCCTGATCCCGCGCACGCACCCGCAGCTCGCGCACAACAAGTTCATCGTCTACGCGACGCAGGGGGCCGACGGCGGGCTCAGCCCGGTGAGCGTCTGGACCGGCTCGACGAACCTGAGTGTCGGCGGGATCTTCGGCCACTCCAACGTCGGTCACGCCGTGCGCGACCCGGCGATCGCCGCCCAGTACCTGCCCTATTGGACCGAGCTCGCCACCGACCCGCAGGTCACGGACCTGCGGACGTGGATGGGCGCGAACAACCCGTTCGACGTCGCCGCGGCGGGCGCGGGCGGCGTGCACACGATCTTCAGCCCGCGCAGCGGCCTCGTGCCGCTGAAGTGGTACGCGCAGCAGTTCACCGGCGCCCCGGTGCGGGCCGCGCACATCACGCTGCCGTTCGGGCTCACCAAGCTCTTCGAGTCCGAGCTAGAGGCCTACCAGGGCCAGGCGCTGCACTTCCTCATGCTCGACTCGCCAGACAACAACCAGGCGCAATGGGAGAACCTCCCCGGCGTGCTCGTCGCCGTCGGCGCGACTGGCGGACCCGACGACCTGAGCACCTGGGCTAAGGAGACCCTCACCGGGTTCAACGTGCACGTCCCGTACCTGCACACGAAGATCATCCTGGTCGACCCGCTCAGCGCCGACCCCACCGTCATCAGCGGATCGGCTAACTTCTCGCCGGACTCGACCGACGCGAACGACGAGAACATGCTGGTCATCCGCGGCAACACCGATGTAGCGGACGTGTACTTCACCGAGTACGCCAGGATCTTCCAGCACTTCTACGCCCGCTGGTGGGCCTCCCAGATCGCGGCAGCCCAGGCCCCGCCAGCACAACACACCCCGGACAGCGGCTTCCTCGCGGAGGACGCGACCTGGCAGACCCCGTACCTGACCGACGGCAGCAACAAGCAGCGCCAGCGACTGCTGTTCGCAACGGGGGTCGAGGGCAACGCGCCACCCCCGGCCGCCGATCAGGCCGCTCCGCCAGCGCCGCAGCCAGGCCGCTGACCTGCAGGTGCGGGACGGCGGTGATATTTGCTGAGTTTCTGGACAACGGGAATCAGCTGTCATCGCGCGGTTAGGCTGCGGCCATGTCACTGTCCGTGCCGACCTGGATCGCGGCCATCGCCACCGTGGCGCTGGCCGTCGGCGTGGTCGCGGGCGCGGCGGTGGCCCGCAAGGCGCTCAGCGCGCACGTCCGCCAGCTCGCGGCGCAGCACGAGCTGACCAGGCAGCTGGCGGAGGCGATACAGCTCCAGTCCCAGAATCTCCGCGTGGCGCTCGACGAACGCCGTCGCGCGCAGGCGTGCCAGGTCTTCATCGAGCTGCGGCGCGCGGGCGCCGCGGGCTCGCCAGGTCAGGCGCCAGGACCGGAGGCCGCCATGGTCGCCGCCACCGTGCACAACAACAGCCATCAGCCGATCTACGACCTCTATGTCATCTGGCTGCTCGGCACGACCAGGATGGGCAAGCCGGACCCGGCCGCCAAGTTGCTGCCAGGCCAGCAGGTCTGCTTCGAGCGCGCGCCAGAACCGGCGGGTGTGTCCGGTGACGGCTCCCCTGGCGCCAGCGCGGGAGCCGGCGCCGGGACGCTGACCGCGTTCCTCACGTTCCGCGACGCCGCGGGCGTCCGCTGGACGGTGCGCGAGGACGGCACGCTCAGTGACATCTCCCCGGCACCCGACGTCCGTTAACCGCATGACTGACGTTCCGGCGGCCACGCGCGGCCACCCGCCGCCAGCTTCAGCCGCGAATCTCGCCAGGGAAAGATGGGGCAGCTGCCCCATGCGCGTACTGAGCGCCGCCCGCGATCCTCTTTCCAGGGAAGGGCGCCGCCCTTCAAGCGATGAGAGGAACCCGCGTGGCAAGCAAAGCTGTGATCAGCCTGACGACCGGCCTCGAGGACCCGGAGAAGGTCACCGTCGCCTTCCTGGTGGCGGTCGGCGCGGCCGAACAGGGCCGTCCGACGCTGATGTTCTGCGCCAAGGAGGCCGTGCGCCTCGCGATCGATGGCGTCGCCCAGGGCGTGGCGTGCGAAGGATGCCCGTCCCTGCCAGATCTGATGAAGCGCTATGAGGCCGCCGGCGGCACGCTGCTCATCTGCTCGATCTGCTTCAACGCCAAGCATCTTGACGACAAGGCTCTGGTCAGCAATGCATCGCTCGGCGGAAGCGTCCCGATGTGGGAATGGATCGGCGATGAGCCAGCAACTACCTTCAGCTACTGAAATCGCCCTCGACGCCGACGACGCCGACGACGCCGGCGACGCCGGCGGCCCGGCGAGCGCGACCGCCACGGCAGGCGAGCGCTTCGCACGCGCCCTGGCGGCCAAGGACGCGGCGGTGCTCCGCGCTGTGCTCGCCGACCCGATCGACTTCCGGGCCCTGACGCCCGGCAGGCAGTGGGAGGCCAGCACTCCTGGCGAGGTCGTCGACGACATCGTGCTCGGCGCCTGGTTCGAGCCCAGCGACCACATCGGTGACCTCGAGTCCGTCGGCACGTGCCAGCTGCCGGGGCGCGAGCACGTCAGCTACCGGTTGCGCGTGCAGAGCGACGGCGTTGACTACGTCGTCGAGCAGCAGGCGTACTACGACACCGCCGGCGAGCAGATCACCTGGATGCGAGTGCTCTGCTCGGGCTACCGGCCGCTCGGCGGGATGGCTTGAGGGTCATCCCCGATCAGGCCGTGGCTGGCGGCGAACAAGCTGGCAAGCGCCCTGTTTGACGTGCCGGTCTTGGCATAAATGTGCTCAACGTGATGGCTTGCCGTCTTTCGCGAGATAACCAGACGCTCGGCGATCTCCCGGTTCGACAGCCCGCGCGCCAGGAGCTTGAGCACTTCAACCTCGCGGCTGGTCAGCCCCGATGGCCTTGCCTGCCTGCGGGTGGCGCGGTGTCCGGCAGCCGTCAGCACGGCGGCCGCCGCCTCGGAGTCGAGCCGCCCGGCCGTCGCCTGCTCCCGCAGCAGCGCGGCGGCCTCGTCCGGGCCCGCCGCCGGGCGGTGCGGCCGGGGCTCGGTCCTGGAGTGATAGAAGTCCGCCGCCGCCAGCAACCTGCCCTCCGGGCTCACCGCCCCGCCAGACAGCCCGCGCGGGTAGCCGGATCCGTCCATCCGCTCGTGGTGCTGGACCGCGATCGCGGCCAGCGGCGCCAGGCCAGGTGAACACGTCAGCATGCGCTCGGTTAGGTACGGGTGCATGCGCACCCGCTCGACCTCGGCGTGGCTGAGCGCGCCGTCCTTGTCCCAGATGGTGTTGGGCACGCCTAGCCGCCCCAGGTCGTGAACAAGGCCCGCCATCCGTACCTGCCTGGCGGCTGCTTCGCTCAGCCCGAAGTCGCGGGCCGCGGCCCCGGCGAGGTCGGCCACCCCGCGCGAGTGGCCGATCGTGTACGGCGACTTGACGTCCGTGAAGTCCGCGATCGCCTCGAGCGCGGACTCGACCTCGTCCTGGCCGAGACGCACACCGAGTGCGGGCTCGGCCGCGATCACCGCGTCCCAGGCACCGCCGTCGTCGAGGCCGGCGCATAGCGCCGGCGCATCGGCTGTGAACAGGTCGACGAGCTTCGGGTCGAACTGCGTCCCGCGGCGCTGCCGCGCGACCTCGGCGGCCGCGTCCACCCCGCCAGCCCGGTGGAATACCTCGACCACGTCGGCGAGCGTGACCAGCCGCGACGCCAGCAGGATCTCCTCGCCCCGCGCGCCCTTCGGCACGCCCTTGCCGTCCCAGCGCTCGAAGGTCTGCTCGACGCTGTCCCGCACCCGCTGCGCCAGGCCGAGCCTGGCCGCCAGCTCGTCGGCCGCCATCCAGTGGTTGTCGAGCATCGCCTCGGCGGCCTTGCGGCCCTCGCCGAGGAACGCCACGCCGAGCTTCGCGCGCTCCGCGATCGGCTGGCCGGCGCCCAGGTGGCGGAGCATGAACAGCGGCCTGGACGCGGCCGTCGCGAAGTCCGTGCGCCGGAAGTCGGTCTTCAGCGCGGTGTCGTCGCCGAACCACTTCGCCTGCTCGTACGCGTCGATGTGGCAGCCGACCCACGCGACCAGCGCCGAGTAGTAGACGACCTCGCGTTCGGTCTCCTCGAGGCGCAGCCGCTCGGCGAGCCGGAGCGCGATGAGGCACTGCCTGAGCACGTGTTCCATCGGCTGACCCATGCCGAGGTCGGCGGCCAGTGATAGCACCGCGAGCAACTCGCCCAGGGTCACGCGCGAGGGCGCCACCAGCTCTGCCATGAGTTGACTATAAGCAGCGCCGCCTCAGAACCCGCCAGGAGCGCGACGCACCAGGACGGCCCATGATCACATCGACTCTCGTGAACCCGGTGCGGCACGTGCTGCTTCGACCGGCACGCTGGCCGCGCTGCCCGCGGCCGATGGCAACCCCATGGGTCACAGCGGCCACGTGAGCCCCATCAGCACCGGCCGCGATCGCTCCCAACGGGGCCAGCCAGAGGTGCCCTGTGTATCGGTGGGACACCCATCGCCGCTGCCTGTGATGGGTGTCCCACCGATACACCGCCCTTCGCGGAAACGGGCACGATGGCGCCGGCCGGCACATCCGCTAGGCGCGCCGGCGGCCGACCAGCCAGTAGATGGCCGCGTTGCCTATGTTGAGCGCGCTGAAGATCCGCCAGAACGTCTTGTTCCCGCGTATGTCTTCCGCTGGGCGAGCCGAGATGTCCCGCCAGGTCAAGGTCACCACCACGACGTGTACCACGCCGACGGCAGCGAGCACGAACTTGTTTGGCTTGCGTCGTTCCATGCTCGCCAATTCTGATGATTTCAGCGTTCGGCCGCCAGCAGCGCCACACGAACGCAGCCCACGCGCTCGCCCGGCTCGGTACCAAAGGGCCGGCAAGGCAACCAGCCAGCCGCCGGGATGGGACGATGCGGTCATGGCCGGGCTAGCCCAGTTCATCCTCTACGTCGCCGACCAGAGCGCCGCGACCGCGTTCTGGCTCCAGGTGCTGCAGCGTTCCCCGTCGCTGGAGCAGCCGGGCATGACCGAGTTCACGCTGGCTGAGGGAGCCGTGCTCGGCCTGATGCCAGAGGCGGGCATCAGGGCGCTCCTCGGGCCCGGCCTGCCCGATCCCGCGAGGGCGAGGGGCATCCCCCGCAGCGAGCTCTATCTCGTCGTCAACGACCCGGCCGCGCACCACGAGCGCGCGCTGGCGGCCGGCGCCCGCGAGCTCTCACCTCTGGCCCGGCGAGACTGGGGCGACGACGCCGCCTACAGCCTTGATCCCGACGGGCACGTGATCGCGTTCGCGAGCCGGCCGGATCAGGACACGTGATGCACGGCCGCCAGTAGCGCGGCATAGGAACGCACCAGCGTGCGCTGACCCGTGGCAGCATGTGCCGCATGAGCGGTCAGATGGAACTGCGGCCGGTGCGGGACAGCGACATCGGCACGCTGGAGGGGCTGACGCAGGATCCTGACGTCACGGGCGAGTTCCAGTGGTTCGGCTGGCACGACCTGCGCAGGTGGCGACGCGGCTGGACGGAGAACGGGCTGATCGGGCCCGACGGCGGCACGCTGATGGTGGTCCGCGACGAGCAGCGGCTCGGCCTGGTGAACTGGCGGCGCAGGCCGATCACGCCCGCCGCGTCCTGCTGGGAGATCGGCGTCACCCTGCTGCCGCACGCGCGGGGCCGCGGCGACGGCACGCTGGCGCACCGGCTGCTCGCTCGGTACCTGTTCGCGCACACGACGGCGCACAGGATCGAGGCGGGGACAGAGACGGGCAACGTCGCCGAGCAGCGGGCCCTTGAGAAGGCGGGCTTCACCCGCGAGGGTGTCATGCGCGAGACGGGCTGGCGCGACGGCGCCTGGCGGGACGGCGTGCTCTACAGCCTGCTGCGCACTGACCCGGCGGCGTCAGGGGGAGCAGGCACCTAGCCACGGGAGGCGCCGTAGCCGAGCAGGGCGGCCAGCCCGAGCACGCTCCGCGGCGCGTAGCCGATCCGCCAGAGTCCGCCGTGCGCGGCCGCGTACGCCTCGTCCTGCCACGGGTGCTCGTGTACGGGGTGGTCGACGTGCAGGTCGTGCACGAGCAGCGCCGCCATCAGCACCCGGGTCGTGTCTGGCTCGAAGACCTCGGCGCCGAACCGGTGCGCGCCCGCGTAGGCCGCGGCGAGCGCGCGGTTCTTGACCACCGACTTGGTCCTGGTCGGCGGCGCGACGTTCATGGAAACCGTGGTGACCGACTCGCGGGCCAGGCTGGCCCGCCAGCGCTGCAGGCGCTTGGCGAGCGCGTAGTTCGGGCCTTGCTGCGCGACGAGGTTGTCGCTGATCCCTGGGTCGGATCCCGGCACGTATGCCCGCCTGAGCAAGCGTCCGCCCGACAGGGTGCGCAGCGGCCGCCCGGCCAGCTTGAGCGCGGCCGGCCTGTCCTGGTAGGCCCTTGCCGAGTGAGCGACGGCCTCGCCAGGTACCGCGAACACGTCGGTGGGAGTGGCGAGGAAGGCCAGCGCGAGGTCATCCCGGACGGCCTGCAGCCGGAGCGTGAGCGTGTCGGCGGCCGCGCAGACCCTGACGTTTGCTGCGCCGTCGGCGTAGACGTAGTTGCCGAGCACGAGCTGGCCAGCCGCGCCGGAGATCCAGTCGGCGAGTTCGGGCACCTCGCTTGTAAGGTCGGCCCCCGCGGCCCTCGTCAGCTCGCCGTCCGAGCCGGTCACGGGCACCATCAGCGTGCCGGCGCTCGACCTCGCAGAGGTGAGCACGCGCTCCCAGATCCTGGGCTGCGGCAGGTCGATTCCTGCGACGGTCGCTCCCCACCGCAGCAGGACAGGGAGAGGGCCGATCTCCGAGCCGGCGCCGAGCACGGCGACGGTTCGTCCCGGCAGACTCAGCCATTGCGGATTGACCGCCACCGCGCGTACCGCGTCAGCGCACGACGGCTCGATGATTCCGGCGGCCACCCACGCGTCCAGCCGCCTGGCCAGGTCGTCGCCGCGCAGCCGCTCGCCCCGGTAGGGCAGCGCAAGCTCGCCCTCAGGCTCGGCCGTTCCCGCGACCGTCTCGGTGCCGAGCGCGCGGTCCGCCCGCCGTCTCAGCAGGTCGTCGAGCTCGGCCTCGTCGCCGTCTGCCCGGACCGAGCGCATCCGCCCGCGCAGCGACGCGAGCCCGTCCCTGGCGATCGCGAGCGCGGCCCGCCTGGACGACAGCCCGGCTTCGATGACCCGGCGGAAGTGCGTGAGGTAGCCTGACCGCCAGTTCGTCTCGTGCTCCGCGCCGAGCGCGCCCGCCGGATCGGTGCCGCGCAGCGCGTCGGCGATCACGCCGCGGCCGAAGGCGGACGTGCTGCGCCGCCCGTCGGCGGCGACAGGGAACTCGACCCCTGGGTGACTCCCGGCCGCCGCGCCGCTGGCCGCCTGCTCCGTCATCGCACCTGCCCCGGAACTGCCCGTGTTGCCCGCCTTGGGCGAGACACCCCCTAAGTCAACACCCGCGGTACTCGGCCGCGTCAACGCCCCGGGCCGCGAGCGCGGCAGCGGCGTCGCCGGCCAGGAACCGCGCGGCCGCCTCGGACTGGCGCAGCGTCGCGTCGAAATGCGCGAGCGTCAGGCCGCGGACGAACTCGTGCGCCTCTGCGCCGGAGCAGAGCTCGGACACGGGCCGCATAGCGGCGGGGATCCAGGCGGCGTCGCCGGGGAGCGTCATCGCGCGCAGTGCTTCGTGCTCGCCCTCGACATCGTCGAAGAAGTGCTGATGATCGGCCCGCTGCAGCACGAACATCCGCGGGCTACCTGGGGTCCTGCCGAACAGCTCACGCACCGCGGCGAGCGGGACCGGCACGTCGTCGGCCGCGGCCAGGTACAGGACAGGAATGTCGCGGCCCCAGGCGAACGTCAGCTCAAGCGGAAGGATGCCTGGCAGCGGGTTTGAGCCGCCGCCAGGTCCCATCGCGACGACGGCCCCGATTCTGGCGTCCTGTTCGGGAACTGCCAGCGCGGTCCATCCGCCGAAGCTGTGCCCGGCCAGCCCGATCCTGTCCGCGTCGACGTTCAGGCCGGCGGCCAGCACATGGTCGATGAGGAATCGCACGTCAGGGACTCTGCTCGCGATGATGGCGTCCACCCTTGATGCGCGCTGCGTGGCGGTCTCGTCTGGCCCGGGTGCCAGCTCAGAGGCCACGACCTCCGAATGGTCCATCGCCGCGATCAGGTAGCCGTGGCTCGCCAGGTGCCCGCACAGGTACGCGGCAGAACGCCGGCTGCCGCCGCTGCAGTGCGAGAAGACGACCAGCGGGCATCGCGTGCCGGTGTCCGCCCGCGCTGGCTGCCAGAGGTCGATGGGAAACGTTCGGCCGCGGGCCTCGTCCGCGGCCACGAACGAGCGCTCGCTGACTCCGGCCGTTCCGAGTCCGAATGGCGCGTACTCAGGCATCGGCTCTCCAGCCGCCGCCGCGATCAGGACTTCTTGGCGCGGCTCGGAGCAACCCTGGGCGGCTCGTCGGGCATCTTGGGGTAGACCGGCGGCCACGGCGCGTCGAGCAGCCCGCTGGCCCTGTCCCTCGCGTTCATCTCGAGCAGCGGCTCCAGCGATTGCGGCTCGTCGTTCATCGCCTGCCAGGGATCGCCGGCCGTGGCGAGCCGCTCCGGCATCGTGGCGATCGTGAACTGGTCGGGATGAATGTCGTCGATCTCACCCCACGTGATCGGCGTGGAGACCTGGGCACCCGGACGGGCGCGGACCGACCAGGCGCCGAACACGGTCTTGTGCGGAGCGTTCTGGTTGTAGTCGATGAACACCCGCTGGCCGCGCTCTTCCTTCCACCAGGCAGCCGTGATGAGGTCGGGCCTGCGCCGCTCCAGTTCTCTCGCGACCGCCACGGCCGCGGACCTGACCTGGTAGGAGTCCCAGCGCGGCTCCAGCCTGACGTAGACGTGCAGCCCGCGGTTGCCCGTCGTCTTCGGGTACCCGGTGATGCCGACCTCGGCGAAGAGCACCTGTAGCTCGTGGGCGGCCTGGCGGATGTGGGTGAAGTCGATGCCTGGCGTCGGGTCCAGGTCGATCCGCAGTTCGTCGGCGTGGTCGGGATCGGCCGCGAGGTACGGCCAGACGTGGAACCCGAGGCACCCGAGGTTGACGGCCCATAGCACGTGATCGAGGTCGGCCGCGACCAGCGCCTGCGATGTCGTGCCGTTCGGCGTGGACACGATCGTGGTCTGAAGCCAGTTGGGGGCGTTCTTCGGCACCCGCTTCTGGAAGAACGAGGGGCCCTCCGCTCCCTCGGGGAAGCGCTGAAGCAGCACGGGGCGGCCGCCCATGGTCCGCATCAGCGGCTCGGCGACGCGTTCGTAGTGCGCGGCGAGGTCGCCCTTGGTCTCGCCCCGCTCGGTGAACAGCACCTTGTCCGCGTGGCTGATCAGGCCGCTGGTCATCCGCTTCGCCTCCCGGTCGATCGACAGGTACCAGTTTCCCGCAGTTCGCACCGCGGTTGCTGGCCGGCCACAAACTCAGGTACGCCCGCACGGCGGCGCCGCGCCCGCGTCACCCACGGCGCGTGCCACCTCAATACCGACATGAAAAAACCATTTACGTCCGGCAAATAGGGGACGGAATCGCATCTAATGGATCCGAACTATGGCCGTGACCAGGGAGTACTTCGCGCCGCTGTTTGCTAGCCTGGCTCGGTGACCGATTCCGAGGCGACTGTCAGCAAAGCCGCAAAAAAGGCGTTCGCCAACGGTCGGATAACACGCCTGTCAAGCGGATCGCGCGAAAAGCGGCACCGCGTCAACGCCGGCGAGGCGCTCGCCCTGCCGCCCAGCGCCGCCGACGCCAGCGCGCCGGGCGTCACAATCGGCGGGTCAGTGCCGTACGCCGCGGGTGGCCCGGCGGAGTCGTCTGCCGCGGGTGGCAGTACCGCGGGCGGGCTCGTACCGCCGCAGCCCCAGGGTCCGGCCAACGTGCCGCGCGGCGTGAACCGCCCCACCGCGGGCCTCGGAAAGGTGACGGCGGCGGTCCTCGCGGCCGCTGGTGTCAGGACCGGTCACCGGGTGATCGACCTGGGCTGCGGCTCCGGCCAGCTCAGCCTCGCTCTCGCCGAACGCGGCGCCCGGGTGCTCGCGATCGACGCGAACCAGGCGGCGCTCGACCGCCTGCGGGCAGCCGCGCTGCAGCGCGGCCTCGTCGGTCTCGAAGTCCTGGCCAGGCCCGTCGAGGGCCTCACGCTGCCGATCGGGCGCGCGGACCTGATCGTCACCAGCTACGCCCTGCACCGGCTGCGCGACGTGGACAAGCAGCGGCTGATCGCGGCGGCCTTCCACTGGCTCAGGCCGGGCGGAACGCTCATCGTGGCCGACATGATGTTCGGGCGCGGAGGCTCCAGCCAGGACCGCGCGATCATCAGGACCAAGGTCAGGTCGCTGGCCCGCAAGGGCATCGGCGGCTGGTGGCGGATCGCCAAGAACAGCTACCGCTACCTCTTCAGGGTCAGGGAGCACCCGGTGTCGATCAGCGCGTGGACGACGCTGTTCGCAAGGGCCGGCTTCACCGGAATCACCGCGTCCCGCATCATCAACGAGGCCGGCCTGGTCGCCGCCAAACGCCCCGACCCCCCGCCGCCGCCCCCAACCCGCTTCTAACCACCGCGCCGCCCAGACAAACCCAGCCCGGCCCAAAACACCCGCCCGACTCGCGTCGCCGGTCCCCCCTTTGAACATCGATGTGACATCGGTGTTCAAAGAAGACCCTCGATGGGACATCGGTGTTCAATTCTCTGACCGGGTGGCAGCGGTTGACGCGGAGTGAGGCGGTTGCGCGGTGGGCGGGATCGCGCGCGCTGCGGGACGGCGGGGGTTTAGTACTTGCCGATGAACTCGGGGGCGCCGAAGGGGCGGAGGACGGAGGGGACTGCGACCTTGCCGCCTTCGTCCTGGAAGTTCTCCATGATCGACAAGAGCGCCCTGGCGGTCGCCCCGGTGCCGTTCAGCGTGTGCACGAACTCGAGGCTGCCTTCCCTGCGGAACTTGATGTTCAGCCGGCGCGCCTGGTAGTCGGTCGTGTTCGAGCACGACGTGATCTCCCGGTACCGCTGCTGGACAGGGAACCAGGCCTCGATGTCGTATTTCTTCGCCGCCGGCGCGCCGAGGTCGCCGACCGCGATGTTCATGACCTGGTACGGCAGCCCGAGCTCCTGGGCGATCTCCTCTTCGTGCGCGAGCAGCTCCTCGTGGATGACCCGCGACTGCTCGGGCGCGCAGAAGACGTACATCTCGACCTTGTCGAACTGGTGCACCCGGAACATGCCCTTGGTGTCCTTGCCAGCCGCGCCGGCCTCGCGCCTGAAGTTCGTCGTGAACCCGACGTACTTCGCCGGAAGCTGGTCCTCCTCCAGCCGCTCGTCCGTGTGCAGCCCGGCGAGGGCAACTTCCGAGGTGCCGGTCAGGTACAGGTCGTCCTTTTCGAGCCGGTACAGGTTCGACTCCTCCGTCGGCAGGAACCCGGTCCCGTACATGGCTCGCTCGCCGACCAGGATCGGCGGCAGCACGGTCATGAAGCCCTTGCCGCGCAGCTTGTGCAGCACGTACTGGTACAGCGCCATCTCGGTGACTGCGACGTCGCCGATCCGGTACGCGAACCGCGACCCTGACAGCCGCGCGCCGCGCGCCATGTCGATCCAGCCGCGCGCAGACCCGAGCTCGAGGTGATCCTTCGGCTCGAAGCCGAAGCGCGGCTGTTCCCCGACCGTCTTGATGACCTGGGCGTCTTCCTCGTCCATCCCGTCGGCGGCGGTCGGGTCAGGCAGGTTCGGTATCCGCGCGAGGATCTCGTCCCTGGTCTGCGCGGCCTCGGCCTGCTGCCGGAGCGCGGTCTCGATCCTGGCCGACAGATCCTTCAGGGCCGCGAGCTCGCCGGGGCTCGGCTTTCCCTTGGACGCCCTCTTCTGCTCGGCGCGCAGGGACTCGGCGCGCTCGGTGTGCTCGCGCCAGCTGGCGTCCGCGGCCAGCACCTTGTCGAAGTCCTGCGCCGCCCCGCGCCTCGCGAGCGCGGCCCGGAACGCGTCCTGATTCTGTCGTGCCGCCTTGAGGTCAATCACCCTCGCGATTCTAGTCGCGCACGACGGCCCGCTTCGCTGATTATCGGCGGGCCTTATCGGCCTGCACGGACGGGTTCAGGGCTACGCTCTGGCCCGGCCTCACCGCCAGCCCTGGAACGCCTGGCCGGCCGGGTCGCCAGCACGGAGCCGACCAGGATCGTGCCGAACGCGATCAGCATCGTGGCCGTGACGTGCTCCCCCAGCACGGCCACCCCGAGGGTGACCGCGATCGCGGGGTTGATGTAGGTGATGACGCTGGCCCTGGCCGGACCCGCCTCGGCGATCAGCTTGAAGAAGATCAGGAACGCCGCCGCCGTGCACACCACGGCGAGGCCCGCCATGGCGAGCAGCACGCTGGCCGACGGCACCGCGGACGGCCAGTTGAGCGCCGCGAGCGGCGCGTAGACCACGCTGGCGAGCACGAGGCAGGCGGCCGTCATGACGACGGGCGGCAAGTCGGCCAGCTTGCGGTTGGCGATCAGCGGGCCCGTCGCGTAGCACAGCGCGACGAACAGCACCTCGGCGACCGATCGCGCGGCGCTGCCGCCGCCGCTGGAGCCGACCAGGCGCGGCCCGGCGAGCAGCGCGACGCCGCCGAGGCCGATCAGCAGCCCGATCCACCTGACCGGGCTGAGCCGGTCGCCGCCGGCCAGGAACAGGCTCAGCACCGCGACGATGACGGGTGTGGACGCGATCAGCAGGCCGGTCAGCGAGCTGCTGATGCCGCGCTCGGCCTCCGACAGCGCGAACCACGGGAGGATGATCTCGACGACCGCGAACAACAGCAGCCACGGCCACACGGGCGTGATCGCGGCGAACTGCCTGCGCCGCAGCGCGAACGGGAGCAGCAGCGCGGCGCCGACGGCGACCCTCGCGAGCACGAGCACGGGGACCGGCACGCCGCCCACCGCGACCTTGATCAGCAGGTACGGCAGGCCCCAGATCACGCTCATCGCCGCGAACAGGACCCACCCACGACGGCTCACCCGGCCAACCCCTCTCGTGCTCTCTGGAGCGCGCGCGTCAGGACGCTGCGCGGCGGCTCACTCCGCCCACTCTCATTACTCGCCGGGCGTGCAGGTTATTCCGCACGCCCGCGCGCGGATACGCTCGCAGGAACCGCAGAATTACTCGCAACCAACCGTCCGGAGCGTCTGTTGCACCACACCGGGTCCGCGCCAGCCGCCGAGGATAGCCCGGCCCTGGCCGCGCCCGTCCCCGCGCGGCAGCCCTGGCCCGGGCTGAACCCGTGGTGGTCGCTGGCCGCCGCCGTCGCGGCCGGGCTCGCGCTGGCCGGCGCGTTCCCGCCGTTCGGGTTCTGGCCGCTGGCCGCCGCCGGTCCCGCGCTGCTGGTCCTGGCGATCTGGGGCAAGCGCCGCCTGGCCACGTTCACGCTGGCCCTGGCCTGCGGCCTGGTGTTCTTCGTCACGCTGTTGTCGTGGCTGGTCAACGTCGCGTGGTACGCCTGGCTGGCGCTGGGCCTGGCGGAGGCGCTCGTCTTCGCCGTGCTTGCCCTCGCGCTCCGGCCGCTGCTGCGGCTGCCGGTCTGGCCGCTGGCGGTCGCGGGCTGGTGGGTGGCGCAAGAGGCGGTGCACGACAGGTTCCCCTGGGGGTTCCCATGGGGACGCCTCGCGATGAGCCAGCCGGACGCGCCGACGGCGGGCTGGGTGGCGATCGGCGGCCCGACGCTGCTGACGTTCCTGCTCGCGCTTGCCGGCGCAGGCCTGGCCTACCTCGCGATCGAGGCGCGCGCGGACTGGCGATCGCGGATAAGTGGCCTGGCGGTCGCGGCTGTGACGTGCGGGCTGGTGCTGGCCGGCAACCTGGCCTGGTCCCCGCCTTCAGGGCCGGCGCGGACCACCG
>DASUHI010000181.1:0-4321 GCA_036273575.1 Streptosporangiaceae bacterium
GGTACGGCCTGACCGGCGAGGGGGAGTCCTTCCTCGCCGGCCTGCTGGAGGCGCTGCCGGCGCTGTGCGGCGTCGGGGCACCGAGCGTGGCCAGCCAGATCCGGCTGGTGCCCTCGCACTGGGCCGGGGTGTTCCGGTGCTGGGGCCGGGAGAACCGGGAGGCCGCGCTGCGGCTGGTGTCCGGTTCGACGGGGGAGCACGACGTCCGCGCCAACCTCGAGGTCAAGTGCTTTGACCTGGCCGCCAACCCGTACCTGATCATCGGCTCGCTGTTCGCCGCTGGCCTCGCAGGGATGCGGGACGGTGCGACGCTGCCGCAGGAAGTCGAGGGCGACCCGGTCGCGCTGACAAAGACAGAGCTGGCCGCGAGGGGCGTCCGCAGGCTGCCGCAGTCGCTGGGCGAGTCGATCGGCGCGCTCGAGGCATCGGATCTGCTGCGCGATGCCATGGGTGACCCGATGGCCGAGGCGTTCCTCGCAGTCCGGCGCGCCGAGATCGAGCTCTTTGCGGGCGCCAGCCCCGCCGACGTCGTCGCGCGCACACGCTGGCGGTGGTGATGACCATGCCCGTGCCCGGTGACCCCGTGGCTAGCGATACAGCGGCCGGCGAATCAGGGCTGACGGTCGCCGAGCGGCTGCACCTGAAGCTCGCCGAGCTGACGCCCGCTGAGCGCAAGGTAGCGAGGGCGCTGATGGTCGACTACCCCGTCCTCGGGCTCGAGCCGGTAGCGAAGCTGGCCGCCGTGGCTGGCGTGAGCGCGCCCACGGTAATCCGGCTCGTCACGAAGCTCTCGTTCGACGGTTACGCGGAGTTCCAGCAGTCACTGAAGTCTGAGGTGTCGGCGAGGCTGTCGTCGCCGCGCGAGATGCACGCGGGCAGGCTGGCCGGGGAGCGCGGCGACGTGCTGAGCCGCGCGGAGCAGATGTACTGCGAAGGCATCAGGGCGAGCTTCGCAAGGCTGCCGCGCTCGGAGTTCGAGCAGGTGATCAGGCTGCTCGCCGATTCCAGGCGCGGCGTGACCGTGATCGGCGGCAGGTTCAGCTTCCTGCTGGCCGAGTACCTCGCGGCGAACCTGCGCGTGCTGCGCCCGAACGTGCACGTCGTCTCGTCGCTCGGCGCCGACCGTGTGGGTTCGCTGCTCGACGTCGGCCGCCGCGACGTCGTGGTCGTGTTCGACTACCGGAGGTACCAGCGCGACACGGTGCGGGCAGCGGCGATCGCCAAGAAGCGCGGCGCGACCCTGATCGTGTTCACCGACCCCTACCTGTCGCCGCTGGGAGCACAGGCTGACGTGCTCCTGACGTCCAGCGTCCTGTCGCCGTCGCCGTTCATCACGCTCACCCCGGCGCTCGCGATGGTGGAGGCCATCATCGCCGCTGTGCTCGACCGGCTCGCCGACGCGCCGCTCGAGCGAATGGCGAGGTACGACACGCTGTCCGCGGGAACGGTCGCCGAGGCCAGGGAGGAAGCATGACGACGGCCGGACTCGAGTCGCTGGTGCTGATCGACCATCACGTGCACGGCGTCCTCACCGCGGACCTGGACAGGCCAGGGTTCGAGGACCTGATCTCCGAGGCGTCGGGTCCGCCAGCGCCGGGCACGACGCCGTTCGACAGTCAGCTCGGCTTCCTCATCAGGCGCTGGTGCGCGCCCGTGCTCGACCTGGAGCCGCACGCGCCTGCAGAGGACTACCTGCGCCGGCGCTTTGAGCTCGGTGCCGCCGAGGTGAACAGGCGTCTGCTGAGTGCGTCGCAGGTGAGCCAGTGGCTCGTCGACACCGGCTTCCGCGCCGGCCAGATCACCACGCCAGAGCAGATGGCCGACCTGAGCAGCACACCGGTCCGCCACGTGGTCAGGCTCGAGGCGGTCGCCGAGAGAGTCGCCAGGGCCGGGACCTCAGCGGCCGAGTGGGCCGCCGCGTTCGCAGAAGAACTCGGCGTCGAGACGGCAGCCACGGGTGCGGTTGGTTACAAGTCGATAGTGGCGTACCGGTTCGGATTCGACTTCGACCCCGCCAGGCCCGCCCCGGCGGAGGTCACGGCCGCGGCGGGGCGGTTGCTGCGCGCGCTGGAGACCGACCCCACGGCGCGGATCGAAGACCCCGTCCTGCTGCGCCACCTGATCTGGACCGCGATCGACATCGGCAAGCCGCTGCAGTTCCACGTCGGATTCGGCGACACGGATGTGCGGCTGCACCGGTCGGATCCGTCGCTGCTGACCGATTTCATGGTCGCGACCGAGCCGATCGGGACGCCAATCATGCTGCTGCACTGCTATCCGCATCAGCGCGCCGCTGGTTACCTCGCGCACGTGTTCTCGCACGTGTACATGGACCTCGGCGCGATCCTCAACTACGTGGGCGCGCGGTCGCCGGCGGTGCTCGCCGAGTCGCTCGAGCTCACGCCGTTCGGCAAGATGCTCTATTCCTCTGACGCGTTCGGCCTGCCAGAGCTGCACTACCTCGGCGCGACCGGGTTTCGGCGTGATCTCGCGGCGGTGACCGGGCAGTTCGTGGCTGACGGGGCGTGGGCGGCGGCAGACGCCGACCGGGTCGCCGAGCTGATCGGCTCGGCCAACGCGACCCGCGTATACCGGCTGGGCCAGTCATGATGACAAATGAGGCGTACTGGTTGACTCGCCCAGCCAGTCGCGTCGTCAGGCTGGCCCAGCCTTCCCCCACCCTGTCACGCTGTGCGTCTGTTTGTGCAGCGGTCTGTGAGGGGCGGTCATGACGAGTACGGCCGTGACGCTGGCGGAGCTGGCCGCCAGGCTTCGCGCCGGTGTGGCTGCCGAGCTGGCCGCTGCCGTGCGGCTGCGGCACGAGCTCCACGCGGCGGCTGAGCCGTCAGGCGCCGAATACCAGACCGCCGCCACGGTCGCCGCCGCGCTCGGCGCCCCTGACGCGCCATCAGTCGCCGAGACCGGCCGGCTGGTGCGTATCGGCGGCGAGGACGGTCCGTGCATCGCGCTGCGCGCCGAGCTCGACGCGCTGCCGATCAAGGAGGCGACGGGCGCGCCGTGGGCGGCACGGACCGGCGCCATGCACGCGTGCGGCCACGACGTGCACCTGGCGGCGCTGACGGCGGTGTGCCTGGCGGCCAGGGAGGTGGGCGCTGAGCTGCCCGTTCCGGTGCTGGCGGTGCTGCAGCCGCGCGAGGAGGCGATCCCGTCGGGCGCCAGGGACCTGGTCGCGTCCGGTGCGCTCGCGGCGCACGAGCCGAGCGCGATCGTCGCGGTGCACTTGCAGCACCAGTTGCCGCTCGGCACCGTCGCCGCCGCGGTCGGCACCGTCAACGCCGCGACCGACGACATCACGATCACGGTCGAGGGCGTGGGCGGGCACGCTGGCTATCCGCAGCTGACGGCCGATCCCGTGCTCGCGCTCTGCCAGTGCGTGGTCGCGCTGCAGACCGCCGTCAGCAGGCGGTCCGACCCGACTCACGCCGTGGTCGTGTCGATCGGCATGCTGGAGGCCGGCCAGGCGGCCAACGTGATCCCCGCGCACGCCGTCGCCAAGGGCACGCTGCGGGTGCTCGACGAGGCTGACCGGCCCGGCCTGCACGAGGCGGCCCGCGAGATCGTGGAGCACACCTGTCGTGCCTACGGCTGCCGCGGCACCATCACCATCGACCAGGGCGAGCCCGCACTCGTCAACGACGAGGCGCTGACGATGGCCGCGTGGCCGTGGTTGCGCGAGGCAGGGTTCACGATCGACACGTCGTTCCGGTCGTGCGGCGCCGACGACTTCTCGTACTTTTCGCGCGGCGGGCGCACGCTCATGTTGTTCCTCGGCACGGGCGGGCCGCACGCGCTGCACCATCCGCAGTTCCTGCCGCCAGACGAGATGGTCGGCCAGGCGGCCAGCGCCCTGCTGGCCGGCTACCTGGGCGCGCTGAGCCTGGCGTAGTTCGCCGGAGAAGGCTGCCAACGTGGTGGCCCCTATTGTTGTGCGCATGTGTGATGACGCGTACGCGCAGCATTGGGGTGGCGCCGACCCTGGGTGAGGACTTCTCGCCGGCCGTGACCGTGCCTTTGGAGCCGGTCGACTCCGTGGAGCTCGTCAGCCTGGTCGACAACGTCACCGACAGTTTCATGCCTGACCAGGGACCGGCCAAGCGGGTGGGACTGCGGATGCGCGCGACCCGACCGTCTTCCGTCATGGCCGAGGGCTGGGCGCCGGACGCGCTGCTCGCCGAGCACGGGTGCTCGGCAGGACAGGCCTGCCGGTGGTCATCCACCCGCACTTCTGGCGCCGCCGGCGGATCATGGTGCCAGGCTCTGATCCGCGTGAGATTCCCGCGACCAGCCGCCAGGCGCTGAC
>DASUHI010000182.1:0-10968 GCA_036273575.1 Streptosporangiaceae bacterium
ACGGCACCGCCGGCGACCGCGGCCTGGTACGTCCTGATCTGCTTGCCGGTCACGGAGTCGAGCACGATCTCCCGGCGCGTGGTCGCGGAGCGGGACGACGCCCCCGCGGCAGTCCCCACAGCGGAAGAACCCGTGATGCCCGTTGGCGCCGCGCCAGAGGGCGTGCTCACGCCGACGGTCACGACGCCGTCCCACGCCCGCACCGACGCGACACCAGACCCGGACGGGAGGCGCGCGAGGTCCTGCGTCCAGCGCGGGAACCCGGTGCTCACGTCGTAGGCGCTGACCGTCAGGCCGAACCCGATCACCGCGACACCGTGCCCGGCGGCAGCGGACGCCGGGCCCTGGCTGTAGGTCGTGCCCTCGACCCCGTCCTGCGCGACCCAGGATCCGCTCAGCGAGCGCGACCAGCGGACGAAGTCGCGTGCCGCGCAAGCGCTCCGGCCGCCGCGGCATGACCCGGAACCAAGCCTGGTTGCGACGATCGCCGCGATCAGCGCGGCGGCCAGCAGCAGCGCGAGCGCGCCGCGCTGCACGGGCACCTTCGCCAGCCGGCCGAACGTCACGTCCGCTATCCGCCTTTCCAGCATCCGACCGCCGCGGTCATGTCACGGTATACCCGTCGGGCGGCGCCGCGGGCTGGGCCGCCGATAGCGTTGACAAGCAGACCGGCACGTGACTCCCGCCACCACTTGAGGAGGATCCATGTCCGACCGGGCCCCGCTGCCCTACGACTTCATGCCGCAGGTGCCTTCTTTCAGCGTCGAGAGCGACCATGTCGCCCATGACCAGCAGATGGGCGATAACCAGGTATACAACGGCTTCGGCATGAGCGGCCAGAACATATCTCCGCACCTTCGCTGGCACGGCTTCCCGGCTGAAACCAAGAGCTTCGCCGTGACGTGCTATGACCCGGACGCGCCGACCGGCTGCGGTTTCTGGCACTGGCTGGTGCTCGACATCCCCGCCTCGGTCACCGAGCTCGCGGCGAACGCCGGCGCGTCGGACGGCGGCGGCCTTCCGGTCGGCGCGTTCTCGGTCCGCAACGACTACGGAACCAAGGACTTCGGCGGTGCCGCGCCTCCTGCGGGCGACCCGCCGCACCGCTACGTGTTCGCCGTCCATGCGCTCGACACCGAGTCGCTCGGCATCGACTCCGACGTCTCCCCCGCGGTAGCCGGCTTCAACCTCGGCTTCCACACGATCGCGCGCGGTGTCATCGTTCCCGTCTTCGGTCACTAGGACCGGCCACACGAGCCGCAGTCACGGGCTGCGCTTAGTTTCGCTAAACAGAACGCGCGCCGCTGCTGCCCCTACCTCAGGCTGGCCAGGACCTCGCGCTCCTTCTCGGGGTCCAGACCATGCCTGAGGCCGCCCTCGCGTACCGGGGGGTCGCCCTCGGCCTGGAGCCAGCGCCAGGTGTCGGTCACCGTCTCCGACACCGGCCGGCACGTCAGCCCGGCCGCGTAGATCGCGTCGACGTTGCCGTCGTGCAGCGCGGCGGCCTCGCCGACCGGCGGAACCCACACCGGCAGTTCGATCCACCCTCCGATGCCGGCTTTTTCGATCACCTCAGGGTCGACCCAGACCAGGTTCGCGTCCGAGCCGGTCGCGGCGACCGCGGCCTCGAGCAGTTCCCCCATGGTCGCGTGGCCTGGCTTGCTGACCGCGTTGAACGCGCCGCTGATGCCCTCGTCCGCGGCGTGCAGCAGCCAGGCAGCCAGGTCACGGCAGTCGATGTACTGGATCGGCATGTCCCGCGGCCCTGGCGCGAGCACGTCGCCGCCGCGCTCGATCCTGCGCAGCCACCACGGCATCCGGCCGACGAGCTCGTAGGGGCCGAGAATGAGCCCGGCCCTGGCCAGAACGTGGGGACCGGAGAAGTGCTCGGCGACCGCGAGCTCGCCGCCGCGCTTGGCGACCGCGTAGTCCTCGGACTCCTCGCTCGCGGCGTCGCCGTTCACGATAGGCGCGCTCTCGTCGGCGCCGGAAGGGATCGGCCACGCGTACACGGACCGGCTCGAGACGTAGCCGTAGTGCCCGGCTCGGGCGGACAGCAGCGTTGCCGCGTCGCTGACCACGCGCGGGGGGCCGCTCCAGGTGTCCACCACCGCGTCCCAGGTCGCCTCGCCGAGCGCCGAGCGCAGCTGAGCTGGGTCCGTCCGATCCGCGCGCCTGACCTCGGTGCCCGGTACGTCGTTGCCCGTCTCGCCGCGGTTCAGCGTCGTGACGTGGTCGCCTCGCGCGACCGCGGCCTCGACGACGGCACGCCCGACATGGTGTGTTCCGCCAAGTACGAGAAGTCTCATGTGCTAATCCTGGCCGACGCCGCCCTTGCGACCGTGCTGCGGGCCAGAAATTGAACACCTAGGTCCCATCGGTGTTCTAAGAGGACACTCGATGTCACATAGGTGTTCTATATTTCGCCGCCGCTAGCCCCGGCGGCCGACGGGGTGAACGAGCCCATATGTCAGGCCGCCGGGAATGCCGGCAACGTAGCGATGTGCTGGCCGCACGACGCCGGGTCGTAGCCGGGCAGGCTGGTGAGCTGGTCGAGCAGCCAGCGCGAGCCGAGCACCTTGATCAGCGCCTGCACCTCCCGCGACACGGCGTGCACGGCGGGGATGACCAGGTCGAATCGCTCGGTCGCGAGCGGGACGAACGCGAGCCCGTACGCCAGTGCCGCTGGCTCGCTGGCAACCCCCACGTCGGCCAGGCCGGCCGCGATCGCGTCGGCGACCTGCAGGTGGCCGGCCGCCATCGTCTGGTAGCCGGGCACCTGCTGACCGACGATGCCCGCGCCTTCCAGCTCGCGGTCGAGCACGCGGCGGGCCTCCGCGCCAGGCTCCCTGTTCACCAGCCGCAGCCCCCGGTCGACGACGTCGCCGACCGCGCCGACCTTGTCGCGGGCTGCCGCGCCGAGCACCAGGCCCTCCCGCCAGGCACTGAACCCGATCACCTCGCCGCCGGCCGCGAGCAGCTCCGCGGCCGAGGAGGTGTTGTACTCCCCCGACCGGTCCCGCAGGTGGGCGCCGGCCGCGTGCACGAGGCCGCTGGCCGCGAGGTGCAGCGCCTCCTGGCTCGAGCACGGCCACCAGCTGAAGCCGATCGGCGGGTCAAGCAGGCTGAGCGGCTCGGTGAGCAGCGGCAGCGCGGGGTCACAACCGGCGACGACGAGCGTCGGCCTGGGCGGCCCGATCGGCCGGACCGGCACCGTCGCCGCGGCAGGTTTGGCTGCGGCCGGCCTAGTCGTGAGCAGGCCGCCGGCCGGCAGGAAGCCGACCCGGCTCGCGGTGGGCCCGGCAAGCGGCAGCGCGACGAAGGAGTCGCCGATGGGGGCGAGCGTCACCCGGGCGCCTTCCGCGTTCGGTTGCGCGCCGGGGCGGCCCACGCCGGCCAGCCTGGCCGACACAGGGGCGACAGCGCCTTCCGAGCCGAACAGCTCCTCGACCGTCACCCCGAGTGCCTGCGCCAGCGCGAGCGCGACCCGCAGCGACGGGTCCGACAGACCGGACTCCACCGCCGATACCGCCTGCCGTGACACGCCCGCCATGCCGGCGAGCTGCTGCTGAGAGTAGCCCCTGGCCTGCCGCGCGAACTTGAGCTTGGCCCCGCTGATCATCGCCTGACCCTTGAGTGTCCCGTATGGCCGTGCTGCTCCCCGGCCGCTCCCCCGGCTGAGCTCCGCGCCCGCTCCCCGTCCGGCCCGAACACCGGCGGGTCGAGGGCGGTGATGGCGAGGTCCTGCCCGATAGGCGCCGGCTCGGCGAACCGGCCGGTCACGACGGCGTCCCCTGTCTGGACCGTGATCTCCCACAGCGCGCCGGCCGGACGGCAGGCCGTAATGACGCCGTGCAGGACCAGTCCGCGCTCGGGGTAGTTGCCCGCGACGACGCGGTCCGGGTGGATCGCCGCGACCCGCGCCGCGGCGTCGGGCGGCTGTGCTGCCGGCACGAACGATGCGTACCCCACGAGTTCGGCGACCCGTCGCGTGGCAGGGTCCAGGACCACCTCACCAGGCGCGCCGGTCTGCAGCACCTCACCGCGGTCGAGGACCGCCAGCCGGTCGGCGAACGCCTGCGCCTCGGCGAGCTCATGGGCGACCAGGATCGACGGCACGTCACGCTCAGCGACCAGCGAGACGACCAGGTCGGTCAGCGTGCGCCGCAGGTTCGCGTCCAGCCCGGTGTACGGCTCGTCCAGGAGCAGCGCGCCGCAGTGCGAGAGCAGCAGGCGGCCGAGTGCGACCCGGTGCGCCTGGCCGCCCGACAGCCGCGCGGGCATGGCTTGCAGCAGGTCGCCGATGCCGAGCACGCCCGCCAGCTCGGCGAGCTCGGCGGCCGCCGCCGCGTGGGCCGAGCCGTCGTGGAGCGGGCCGCTGGCGCGGCCATACAGCAGGTTGGCCCGCACCGTCAGGTGCGGGAACAGGCCGGGGTCCTGGCGCAGCAGGCCCACCCCGCGCTGCCACGGCGGCAGCACGGTCGCCGGCTTGCCGGTCGAGGTCAGCACCCGGCCGCCGAGCATGATCAGCGCCCGCCGCGGCTGCACCAGGCCCGCGATCATCTCCAGGACCGTGGTCTTGCCTGCCCCGGATGGCCCGAACAACGCCAGGCGCTCTCCCTGAGCAACGCTCAGCGCGGCGCGGACGGTGAAGTCGCGCCGGTCAACCTCGGCGTCGGTCTCGAGCACGGGCGCTCCAGATGTAGGCCGCGATCGGCAGCGGCAGCGCGACTACCAGCAGGACGAGGGCGAACGGCAGCGCCGACGGCAGGCCGGTCTCCTGCAGCGTGGTCCAGATCTGCAGCGGAAGCGCGGTCGGATGGTAGGCGATGATAACCACGGCGCCGAACGCGCCCATCGCCCTGGCCCACGCGATGGCCAGCGCCATCGCCAGCCCGGGCGCGGCCAGCGGAACGGTGACTCGCCGGAACACCCGCCGTGGCGGGTCGCCGAGCAGCGCGGCCTGCTGTTCCAGCCGGGGATCGACGCTCGCGAAAGCGGCCTGCGCACCGAGGATGTAGTACGGGGCGGACTCGTACACCTGGGCGATGACCAGCGCAAGGAACGTGTCGGTCGCGGACAGGTTCAGGCCGGAGAGCAAGTGCCCGATCGGGGTGAACGGGCCGACCATGAATACCAGCAGCAGCCCGATCACCAGCGGCGGCAGCAGCAGCACGGCCAGCACGCCGGCCTCCCAGACCCGCGGGAACGGCAGCGTTCCCCTCGCCAGCGCCCACGCGAGCGGGGTGCCGAGCAGCACGAGCACGCCGAGCGTGACGGCCCCGGACTCGACCGACAAGATGAGCGGCTCGAACGCGCCCGGCGCGCTCAGCGACGTCGTGATGGCGTGCCACGACAGGTGCGTGAGCAGCGCGATGACGGGGCCGAGCAGAGCCACCCAGATGATCGCGGTGCCTGCGATAGCGAGTGAGCGATTCGCGTTACGCAGCCCTCGATGAACTGCCGCCCCGCCGGGGCCACTCTGTCCGGGCGCTGGCGGAGTGACGGTGACGGTGGGACTAGCTGCCAATGTCTTTCCTGATCGAGGCGGGCACGGCGCTCGCCGGTCCGGTCAGCGTCGGTGTCAGCAGCGTGTAGCCGCCCTGGTTCTTGTAGAGCGCACGGCCGGCCGGCGAGAGCACGTACGCGACGAAGGCGTTTCCTGCCGCCGCGTCCTTCGCGCCGCTGATCGTCGTGATGTCGATCGTCAGCGGCGAACCGGTCTTGGTCTCCTTGCCGTTGCTGTCGGTGATCGTGATCGAGGCCTTCGCGTAGTTGTCCGCGAACGACGCGTCGCCCAGGTTAATGTCCGGCGGGAGGCTGATGTACTTCAGGTGCAGCTGTTTGGCCTGCGACAAGTAGGCGCTGGCCGCGTCGACCTGGCCGGCCTGCAGTCTCGAGTCGAGCGCCGCCTCCTCGAAGATCTGCGTCGACTTCGCCGAGGCGAGCGGACCGCCCAGGATCTTCGTCACGGTGTCCTTCGGCAGGTGGTACTTCATCTGCGCGAGCTCGAGCATGTAGATGAACGCGCGGCCTTGCGGGTCGGTGTTCGGGTCGGTACGCCCGAGCTGGAAGCCCGGCTGCTCCATGATCTTGAACAGGTCAGAGACCGGTTTCTTGCCGCTGGCGATGGCGTCGAACTGCGGCGCGTACTTGCTGCCCGGGTTGTACGCCACGACGATCGACGTCGTCGCGTACTGGACGAACCACTTCGTGAACCTCGGGCCGAGCGCCTCGATCGACTTGCCGCCGACGGTGATGAACACGTTCGGGAAGATCGTCTTGGCGGCGATCTCGGCTGACAACCCGTCGGACGGCCCTGCCGTGCCCCGGTACTTGTACCCGGTGGCCTGCTCGAACGCGGGGCCGAAGACCTTCTCGTTGAGGTACGTCAGCGAGGCAGCGTAGGCGACGTTCGCGGTTCCTGACGGCTTGGCGTCGCCGCCGCCACCGGAGCTACCGGACGAGCTGCATCCGACCGCGGCCAAGCCCAGGCACGCCAGAACGATCAAACGGGCCTGCAATTTACGCAATCTCAGCGGCATAACCGCGACGATAGCCAGCGATACTTGCGCAACGCAAGAACTCCTGACACGGCGGGCCGGCTGACAAGGAGCGCACGTTGAGGCGGTGTTCAGCCGGGCCTGCCTAGCTGGGTTCTCTGACCTGTGGCGCCCCGCGCAGCGCTTCCGCAACAGCGCGGCCCAGCCGGTCCGTGACCCATAGCATGGTCTCCGGCAGGCGCCAGGAACGGTTCCTCTACCCCGAAGGGTCAGAAATGAGCAAGGCGGTACAGGGCCGCCCGCAGAGCGCCAGGGAGAAGATCGCCGTTCAGCAAGCGTCAGCCCAGCGCGCTGACCTGCGGAAGAGAACCCTCATTGCGGTCGGCAGCGTGGTCGCGGTTCTCGTGCTCGTCGTCGTCCTCATCCTGGTCAAGCTCGCTGGAGGCACTGGAGGCAAAGGCGCTTCTGCGCCGCGCCAACCCGCCGGGAGCGCGAACACGGCCGCGGGCGTCACGCGCGCGATCTCCTCTGTCCCCGCCGCGACGCTGAACGAGGTCGCCGCGGGACGCGCGTACCCGGCGGCAGGCGGCATCTACCCAGGCGCGATCAAGACCGTCAAGCCGTCGGGCCCGCCACTGACCAGCGGCGGCAAGCCGCGGGTGGTGTATGTCGGCGCGGAGTACTGTCCGTTCTGCGCCGCCGAGCGATGGGGGCTCGCGGTGGCGCTGAGCCGGTTCGGCACGCTCTCCGGCCTGCGCCTCATCCACTCCACCAGCACCGACGTCGACCCGAACACGCCGACGCTGAGCTTCTACGGCTCGACGTACGTAAGCAAGTACGTGGCGTTCAGCCCTACAGAGGCACAGAAGGTCGACAAGTCCCCGCTGCAGCCGCTGACGGCCATCGACAAGTCGCTCATGACCAAGTACGACGCGCCTCCCTATGTGCCGGCCGGCTACAACGGCTCGTTCCCGTTCGTCGACTTTGACAACAAATACGTCATCGCCGGCGCGAGCTATGATCCGGGCCTCCTCGCGGGCCTATCCTGGGGCCAGATCGCCGCCGACCTCGCCGACCCGACGAGCCCGGTCGGCCGCGCGATCGACGCCACCGCCAACCGCATCACCGCGGCCATCTGCGCGATGACCGGCGACAAGCCAGGTGATGTCTGCACCTCGACCGGAGTCACCTCAGCCAGCGGGAGCATCTGATGGCAACACGGCAAACCGCCGGCAAGTCCGGCAAGCGAGGGACGGCACAGGCCGCAAGGAAGCCGCGTGGCGGGACCGCGGTAGCCAAGCCGGTCACCAGGCCAGCGCGCCCCGGCCAGGCCCCGTCTGCCGGACGGAAGGCAGCCGCCGCGCAGACAGTTGCGGCGAGCCCGCCTGCCACCGCGCGCGGCCGCGCGGGCGCGGCATGGCGGGCGGTGCTGCGGTGGTCGGGCGGCGCAGTGCCGTTCTCGACCCTGATCGTGTCGCTGCTCGGGCTGGCCGACTCGGCGTACCTCACGTATCAGCACTTCAGCGAGTCGACGGCGTTCGCCGGCTGCTCAGAGAGCGGCGCAATCAACTGCGTCGCGGTCACGACGAGCCCGTGGTCGCACGTCGGTGTCTTCCCCGTATCCGTGCTCGGCCTCGCGTTCTTCGCCTTCATGGTCGCCGTGAATACGCGCTGGGGCTGGAAGGCGCCGTGGGCTGCGGTCCACTGGGCCAGGCTCGTGTCGGTGGTGACCGGGATCGTTTTCGTGCTGTACCTGATCTGGGCCGAGCTGTTCAGGATCAACGCGATCTGCCTGTACTGCACCGGCGTGCATATCCTCACGTTCATCCTGTTCGCTCTCATCGTCGGCCGGGCCACATACTCCGGCATGCGGGCGATACCGGACAACGACTAGCCCTCGGCGCAGGCGACCGGCCCGTATCAGGCACTGAAGAAAAGGCAGAACGGTTCAGATGAGCAAGGCAACACGGAACAGGGCACGCAGCGCGCGCGAGCGGATCGCCGCCCAGCAGGCCGCCGCCAGGAAAGCCGAGCAGCGGCGCAGGCTGCTCATCGTCGGCGGCTCGGTCGGGCTGGTGCTCGTCATCGTGGTGGGCTTCATCATCGTGAAGAGTCTGGCGAAGCCCGCGAAGGCCGGGCCGTCCGGTCAGCTTCCCGCGGCCGTCAGCCGCAATATCACGCACGTGCCGGCCAGCACGCTGTCGTCTGTCGGCACCGGATCGCTGGCATCGTCCGGCCTGCCGATCAAGCCCGTCACCGGCAAGGCCCTGACCGCTTCTGGCAAGCCGGAGATGCTGTACATCGGCGCCGAGTACTGCCCGTACTGCGCCGCCATGCGCTGGTCGATGGCGGTCGCGCTGAGCAAGTTCGGCACCTTCGGCCCGCTCAAGGGGATCCACTCGTCGTCCACGGACGTCTACCCGAACACTCCGACGCTGACCTTCTATAAGCAGCAGTACGCGAGCCCGTACCTGACGTTCACCGCGGTGGAGAACCTCACCGTACAGAAGAAACCGCTGCAGCAAGTCAGCACGTCACAGCGGGCGCTGTGGACCCAGTACGGCACGACCAACGGGTCGGTCGGCTACCCGTTCATCGACTTCGGCAACAAGGTCGCCCTCACCGGCCCGCTCTACGTGCCGACGGTCCTGCACGGCCTCACCTGGTCTCAGATCGCGAGCAAGCTCAAGAACCCCAACGACCCGGTGGCGCAGGCCGTCGACGGCGGCGCCAACTACGTCACGGCCTCAATCTGCAAGATGACAGGCGACAAGCCCGGCTCGGCTTGCTCAGCACCCCAGGTCAAGTCCATCGAAGCCAACCTCTGATCCCCCGAGCACTCGGAACCTGACCGCGCCCACTTAGCACGCGTCCCGGTCATATCGGCGGAGGATTCGCCCTATTTGTCGCTTCCCAACCCGTGGTAAGTCAACGGCGGCTGCGGACAAATTTGTTAGGCTAACGAACTAGAGTCGGCAGGGCGTGGGCTGGCTCGAGCGCTGGCGGCGAATCAGTGTCAGAGGGTGATTGCACACTGAATCGGGGGCCACTGCTAGCGATCGGGTCAGCACCGGGCCTCGCGTGAACCCGGCCGCTGCGGAATGCGCGGGCCGCAGCCGCCGCTGATATACGCGGGCCGGATGGTCCGGCCGCTGCGAGCGTTATGCGGCAGGCCGGTGCCGCCCGGCCGCGTGGTATGGCTCGGGTCGCCGAACGCTGTCGGGCTGGCGACACGCTGCCAGGCCGACGGCCGGACCGCACGCAAACCCGGACGCGTGGCAAGCGGACGCGCGGCAGCGCGACGGGAAGTCCGCGGCAAGGCCGTCGGCGACGGACCGCTCGCCGCACCTCGGCGCTACGGGCAGGCGACGGGCAGGCGACGCGGGCTCGCGGGCCCAAGGAAGGAGCACGCAACATGAGACCGGCGGCCGACCCGCACAAGCGCTGGCTGCGGCGGCTGATCAGGTACTGCTGGCGTTACCCGCGGCTGCTCACGTTCGCGCTGCTGGGATCCCTGGTCGCCACCGTGGTCGCGGTGATCATTCCGCTGATCCAGCGCGACATCGTGAACAACGCGATCCTGACGCACCGCCAGCCGATCTGGGTGGGCGCGACCGCACTCGTCATCGCGGCGCTCGTGGCGTTCGGCGGCGTGTTCACCAGGCGCTACCTCGGCGGCCGGATGTCGCTGGACGTCCAGCACGACCTGCGGACCGAGATGTTCGCGTCGCTGTCCAGGCTTGACGGCGCGCGCCAGGACCAGCTGCACACCGGGCAGATCGTCAGCCGGTCCATTTCCGACGTGAACATGATCCAGGGCCTGCTGGCGATGGTGCCGTTCCTGCTCGGCAACATCTTGCTGTTCTTCCTGTCGCTGGTAGCGATGGCCGTACTGTCGCCGCTCCTGACAGTCGTCGCGCTGGCGGTCGGACCCGCCCTGTTCGTGATCTCGCTCGCCTCGCGGAACAAGCTGTTCCCAGCGAGCTGGGACGCGCAACAGCACGCCGCGAACGTGGCGGGCGTCGTAGACGGCGCGGTCACGGGGGTCCGCGTCGTCAAGGGCTTCGGCCAGGAAGAGCAGGAAGTCGAGCGCCTCGAGTGGGCTGGGCGGCTGCTCTACGCCGCTCGGGTCCGCGCCGTCAGGCTGATGGCCAGATACAACCCGACGCTCCAGGCCATTCCCGCGCTGGGCCAGGTCGGGGTGCTGGCACTTGGCGGCTGGCTGGCCATCCACGGCGACATCAACCTCGGCACCTTCTTCGCCTTCTCGTCATACATCGCCCAGCTGGTCGGCCCGGTCCGCTCCCTGACCGGGCTGATCACGCTGGGTCAGGAGGCGCGCGCCAGCGTCATCCGGGTCTTCGAGGTGATCGACTCGCGGCCGGTGCTGACCGAGAAGGCGGCCGCGACCACACTGGACGCCGGCGCCTCGGACGTCGAACTTGACGACGTGACGTTCGGCTAC